>JAFZMK010000065.1 GCA_017553285.1 Rhodocyclaceae bacterium | reverse complement strand
TTTCGGCACCGGCGCGGGTGCGCGGGGCGTCAAGGTCGTCAATGCGCAGCCGCCACAGCCCGCCTTGCGTGCGTGCCTGCAAGAAACTGCCGACTGCGGCGATGAGCGAACCAAAATGCAGCGGGCCGCTGGGCGAGGGCGCAAAACGCCCGACGATGCGGGCGGCGGGTAGGGCGACGGGCGGGGCGGCGGTGTTCATCCGGCGCGGTGCGCGTGTTGGGCGTTTTTCAGCCGCGCTTCCAGTGCGGTGGTCAGTTCGCGCACCAGTGCGTTTTCCAGCGTGCGGCGCTCTGCGCTGATGGCAATCGAGCCTTTGCGTGCGCGCGCCCATTCGGGGTGGGCGCGGGCGTCTTCGAGCATTTCGAGGTGCAGGGTTTCCACGATGGGGGCGTCTTGCAGGGCGCGCATTTTTTCTTGCGCGGCGTGACCGCGTTGCATCAAGGCGACCGTCAGCGTCAGCAGGCGTTGCGCCAGCAGTGCGAGCACGGCGTTTTCCACCGTCAATTCCTGCATTCCGCGCAGGCGACCGGAGATTTTGCGCCACGCCGAGCGCCAGCCGCCCGAGAGCGCACCGCCAATGGCTGCGCCCGTGGAGGCGGCGGCACCCAGCGACACGCCTGCCAGCGCCACGTCGACAATGGCACCCATTACGGCTCCGACCGCCGCGCCCTTGCCCAGCCGCAGGCTGGCTTGTTTGAGCAGTTCGGGGTTGAACAAATCGTCTTCCCAGCGCCCGGCGAGTTCCGGCAATTCCGCCAGTTCTGCATCGTTGGCACCGAAGGCGTAGATGGCCAGCAAGTCGTCAGCGGCGCGGCGCGCGCGCGCTTGCACCAGCGTGCGAAAGGCGCGCACGAAGCTGGCACGCTGCATGTCGTCGTCCCATTTTTCGGCGCAGAGCGGATGACGCATCGCCGCCACTTCTATCAGCGCGCCGGCAATGACGCGGCAGGCGCTGGCGCGGCGCTGTTTTTCCTGATGGGCAAGCGTTTCCATCACACCGACAAGATGCGCGCGCTGCGCGGGCAACAGCGTGGTCAGCGTGGCGTAGAGCTGTTGTTCGCCGCCGATGAAGGGGGCGACGACATCAAATTCAACCAGCGCGTGCAGACCGCCTTCACGCAGTGCTTCGTGCCATTCTTCGCTGCGGCTGGCCGCATCGCGCATGAAGTTGAGCACCGGCATCACCGGGCGACCGCAGCCGCTCAGAATGTCGATTTCCGCGCGGTGTTTGGGCAGGGGCGCTTCGCGCGTGTCGATGACGTACATGGCAGCGTCGGACATTTCGTTCAGCGCCCGTAGCACTTTGGCTTCCTGCTCGAAGGTTTTGCGCGCTTCCGGGCCGTTGAGAAATGCCACCATGCGCTCCGGGCGCGTGTCGCCGGGCAAGTCGTGCAGGTATTCGAGCAGTGCCACCGAGTCTTCCAGCCCCGGCGTGTCGATGAAGCGCAGCGCGCAGCGCCCGTCCAGGCGCAGGTCGGTCGATTGCGAGGCGCGCGTGGTGCCCGGGTCGGAAGAGACTTTGCCAAAGCGCACGTCGCGCGTGAGCGTGCGCAGCAGCGAGGTTTTGCCCGCGTTGGTGTGACCGACGATGGCGATGCTTAAGGGTCTGGGCTTGTTTGATTTGCCCGGTTTGCTTGGATTTGACATAGGTCAGACGATAGGAAACATGCGCACAAACGGCGCTCTCACGCGGGCGGAGCGGCAATCCACTCGCCTGCCGCCGCAGTAGATGGTAACGCCGCCAGCGGCAGATTTTCCGCCGCAAGCCACGTGCTCCAGCGCGCGGCGTCATTATCGGCGGCGTCTTGCCCGTCCTCGTGCTCGTCCAGCAGCCAGAGGGCGGCGCGCTGCGCGCAGGGCGCGGCTTCGCGCAGAAAGCGCGCCGTGCCCCGGTCAGGACTGCTCGCTGCGCGCACCGCCAGCAGCAGCGCCTGTGGACGGGCGCGATGCAGCGCCAGCAGCGTGTGCCGGCGCGCCTCACCGCTGCCGTCCAGCGTGGCAAAGTGCGCATCCGCCGGGGCGTGCGGCAAGGCGCGCGGCCACGCCCAGTCTGGCGGCAATTCAAAGGCGACGACAAAGGCGCCGGATGGCGCGGGCGCATCGTCCGGCTCGTTTTCCGGCGCAGCCGCATCCTGCGGCGGGCGCTGTTCCGGGTCAATCACCGGCGCGGGCGGCTCCAGCGCATCCAGCCGCGCCACGATGCGGCTGAAATACGGCGTGCTCAAATCCAGCGTGCTCAGGCGCGTTTGCAGCCGCCGCACGCGCCGCCGCCACAGCCAGCCGCAGGCGAGCGCCAGCACCACGCGCGGCAGCAGCCCGTAGACCGTCACGCAGCCCATCAGCCACCACGCCCAGGCGCGTTGCCCGTCGGAAGCCAGCGGCGCGGTGCGTGCCGCCTCTTGCACCGCCGCCGCATCCGGCACGGGGAAACCGAGCATCTGCGGCAGCGCGCCGCTGATTTGCACAAAGTGCGCCACTTCCTGCGCGCCAAACAGCGTGCTCTCCCAGCCCAGCGTGTAGGCATGAAAGGAAAAGCCAAACATCAGCACCGCAAGTGTCAGCGCCAGCGACAGCGCCCAGGCCAGGTGTGAGAGAGCACCGCACACCACGCCCATCAGCGCCTCGCGCGTGAGCACCGTGCTGCCCGCCGAAGCCAGCGCCAGCGTGTGCGGTGCGCGCACGCTGGGCGCTTTGGCGGCAAGCTGCATCGCCATGCGCCCCAACCACGCGCCCGAACCGCGCACCAGCAGCAAACCCGCAAGCGACAGCGTCGGCAGCGCCAGCAAGCTGGCGCAGGCGGCCACGGCGTTGAGCGTCCTTCCCTGCGCCAGCAGCGTGCGCGCCGTAAGCAGCCCGAGGGCTGCCATCAACACCGCCAGCGCCAGCGCCACCAGCAGCACGCCCGTGCGCCAGCGCGCCAGCGCCGTATGCAAGCCGAGTTGCTCGCCCAGCAACCAGGCGCGCGCGCACACCTGCTGGCTGCGCGTCGTCCCGCTGGCAAACGCCGTGCGCAGCGCCTGCGCGTCTTCCAGCGGCCCGTCCGCCTCGATGCGCTGCACCGCCTCCAGCATCCACATCGCCGTCAGCGGCGCAGCCTGCGCCCGGTCTGCGGGCGCATCCGTGTGCGCGGCATCGGCAAAGGCAGGGGAAGTTTCGTGTGACATGGAAGAGGCAGAAAGACAAAGCGCCGCAATGGCCGCAACAGGGGGCAGATGTTAGCGTAAGTCGGCAACCGCTGGGCGGGCGAGGGGGCTGCCCGCGTGGACGAAGTCCTGTTCACTGCCTTTTCGTGTATGTTCGCGCGAAAAGAAACTGCCTTTTCGTGTAGGTGAGGGACGAAATGCGATTCAAAAGAAAGATGTACGCGCGTATGCTGCACTGGAAAGCCGCCGCCCAGGGCAAGAGCGCCTTGTTTGTGGATGGTGCCCGCCGCGTGGGCAAGAGCTGGCTGTGCGAGCAGTTTGCGGCGAACGAATACGATTCGTACATCCTCGTCGATTTCGGCAACATGCCCGACGAGGTGCGGGCGATTTTTTCGCAAGACACCAGCGACCTGAACCTGTTTTTCCTGCGCCTGTCGGCGTTCTACCGCGTGAGGCTGCACGCGCGCCGATCGGCGATTGTGTTCGACGAAGTCCAGCTTTTCCCGCGCGCCCGCCAGCTTGTGAAATATCTGGTGGCGGACGGGCGCTATGACATCATCGAGACCGGCTCACTCATCACGCTGCTGATGAAATCGGAAGAAATCCTCGTCCCTTCCGAAGAAGAGCACGTCGAACTTTTCCCGCTGGATTTTGAGGAATTTCTCTGGGCGTGCGGCGACGAAGCAACCGTACCCGCGCTGCGCGCCTTTTACGAAAACCGCCAGCCGCTGGGGCAGGCGCTGCTGCGGCGGGTGATGAGCGACTTTCGCATCTACATGCTGGTCGGCGGTATGCCGCAAGCGCTTGCCGCCTATCTGGAAGCGAACGACTTTGCGCCCGCTGACCGGCGCAAGCGCCAGATTTTGAGCCTGTACCGCGAAGATGCAGCGAAATTCGCCCGCAAACATGCCGCGCGTGTGCGCGCCATTCTGGATCAGGTGCCCGCCCAACTGGCAACGCGCGAAAAGGTCTTCCGTCTTTCTTCGCTGGGCAAGCAGGCGCGGATGCGCGAGTATGAAGACGCCTTCACCTGGCTGGAAGACGCCATGATTGTCAATACTTGCCGCAACGCCAGCGAGCCGAATGCCATGCTGGCGGCCAGCGAAGCGCACACTACGCAAAAACTGTACATGGCCGACACCGGCCTGCTGACCACGCTGGCTTTTGCCGACAGAAACTATGCGCAAAACACGCTGTATCGGGCGGTGCTGTTCGATAAATTGCACGTCAATGAAGGCATGTTGGCAGAAAACGTCGTCGCGCAGATGCTGCGCACGCGCTACCCGCGCCTGTTCTTCTACGCCCGCAGCGACACCAGCCAGCGCGCAAACATGATGGAAATCGACTTTCTCCTGCCCGGCGAAGAAGGCAAACCCTTCCCGGTGGAGGTGAAGACGGGCAGGTATAAACCGCACGCCTCGCTCGACAAATTCCGGCGCAAATTCAAGGGGCGCATCGGCCAGCCGGTGATTTTGTACGCCAAAGACATTCTGGAAGAAGACGGCATCGTGCACCTGCCCATGTTCATGGCGATGTTTTTGTAGGGAAAGCAACCCGCCAGCAAAGGTGCCCGCGTCGCGCCCACAAAAAAGCCGCCCTTGCGGGCGGCTTTGTGTGTTAGCACAGGGGCGGGGGCGGCTTACATGCGCTCGAAAATCGCCGCGATGCCTTGACCGCCGCCGATGCACATGGTGACCAGCGCGTATTTGCCCTGGATGCGTTGCAGCTCGTAGATGGCCTTGGTCGCCACGAAAGCGCCGGTGCAGCCCACCGGGTGACCCAGCGCGATGGCGCCACCGTTGGGGTTGGTCTTGGCGGGGTCCAGACCCAGCTCTTGCGCCACGGCGCAGGCTTGCGCGGCGAAGGCTTCGTTGGCTTCGATGACATCCATCTGGTCGAGCGACAGACCGGCTTTTTGCAGCGCTTTTTTCACCGCCGGCACCGGGCCAATGCCCATGATTTCGTGCGGCACACCGGCCACCGCGTAAGAGACCAGACGCGCCATCGGCTTGTGACCGCCCGCCTTGGCCGCCTCGGCAGAAGCCAGCACAAAGAAGGCCGCGCCGTCATTGAGGCTGGAAGCGTTGCCAGCGGTGACGGTGCCGTCTTTCTTGAAGGCAGGCTTCATCTTGGCGAGTTTTTCCATCGTGGTCTCTCTCGGGTTTTCATCGACGTTGAAGACCACTTCGCCTTTGCGGGTTTGCAGCACGATATCGACAATCTGGGACTGGAAGTAGCCGGCCTTGATGGCAGCGGCAGCGCGCGTTTGCGAAGTCAGCGCGCATTCATCCTGCATCTGGCGGGTGATGCCGTATTTTTCGGCAACGTTTTCCGCCGTCACGCCCATGTGGCCGACGCCGAACGGGTCGGTAATCACCGAGACCATGCCGTCATAGGCTTCGGTGGCGTTCATGCGCGCGCCCCAGCGCAGGGCGGGCAGCATGTAGGCTGCGCGGGACATCACTTCCACGCCGCCGCCGATGCCGTATTCGCATTCGCCCAGCATGATTTGCTGCGCGGTGGTGACGATGGCTTGCAGGCCGGACGAGCACAGGCGGTTGACCGCCATGGCGATGGATTTTTCTTCGTCGCACCCCGCCAGCACGGAAGCCACGCGGGGGACATACGGATAGCGCTTGTCGGTCGGCATGGTGTTGCCCACCGTGATGTACTCAATGGCCTTGGCATCCACGCCAGAGCGGGCGATGGCCTCTTTCATCACCATCCCGCCCAGTTCGCACGGTTCAATATCCTTGAGCGAACCGCCATACGAACCAATCGCGGAACGAACCGCACTCAGCACAACAACTTCACGACTAGCCATCTTCAACTTCTCCTCTATGTGGTTGGAACAGGCAGACAGAAAAGCCGCTATTGTAGCGCCCCGCGCCCAAAACGGGCAGGCAAAATGCACCCGCCGCCGTTCCTCTTGGTGCATCTTTCAGCGTGTGAGCCTTGCGCGTGGCGCGGACGTAAAAAAACAAGCCCGCCGATGGGCTGCGCAGGGCGGGCGGTATGGGGGCTTGGTTGTGCGCGGAGGGCGCGTTCAGGCTGCGGGGGCTTTTTCCGGCAGGGCGATGCGCCCTTCGGTGCTGTGTTGGTAGTCTTTGAAGACGTGTTCGGCGCTGAGCAACTGGTAGCTGCCGTCGGGGTTTTGGTGGCTGGTGTCTTTGAGGCGCCAGGTGGTCTGTCCGCAGGTCCAGCAGTCGAAGTTGCGCATGTGGGTGCACAGACAGGTTTTGTCGCGGACGGTGGGGCGGCGGTGTTCGGGGTGCGCTTCCATCTCGCGCGCCCAGGCGTCGATGTAGGGGCAGTGACCCTTGCCGTCAAGCAGGTAGCCGTAGGCTTCGCAGTTCGGGTGCACGCCTGCGCCGATGCAGGGGCTGGATTTGAGCATCCGCATCGGGTAGCCGGTGGGCGAGAGGGTGTTGACTTCGATGTCGGCTTCTTTGGCGGCGAAGTAGTGTTGCTTGACTTCGTCGGGTAGCCCGCATTCGTGGGTGACGGTAAAACGGGTGGCAACCTGCACGGCAGACGCGCCTTGCGCAATCATGCCGACGGCGTCCGTGCCGGTGAAGACGCCACCGGCGGCAATCAGCGGGATGGCGAGCTTTTCGGCATCCAGCCAGGCGCGGATTTCGGCGACGATGGTGGCAAGGTTGTATTGCGCCCAGTCTGCCCCGAAACCAAGATGCCCGCCCGCCAGCGGACCTTCGACGACGACGTAATCGGGCAGACGGCGGCTTTTGGCGTTTTTGCGCAGGAAGATTTGCAGCGCGCGCAGCGAGGAGACGATGATGCCGAGTTTTACGTCCTGAAAACGCGGGTGTGCTTCGATGAGGGCAAGCGTGCCCAGATGCAGCCCGGCGGCCAGCGTGATGCCGTCAATGCCGGCGTCGAGCGCGGCAATCAGGCGCGCGCGCAGCGTCTCGCGCGGGCTGTTCATGGTGAGCTTTTCCATGCAGTTGAGGAACACCATGCCGGTGCCGCGTTTGCGTTCCATGGCTTGGGCAACATGCGCGCGGGTGGCGGCGGCGATTTCATCCAGGTCAAACTGGACGACGGTTTTGTCCAGATTATGAACGTTGTGCTTGAAGCGCTGGAGCTTGCTGCGCACGTAATGCGTGCCATAGCGGCGGTCGCAGACGGTGGGCATCATGGCGTCCGACAAATGCCCGATGCCGCCGAGGCGGGCGGCTTCGAGGGCAAGCTCGGTGGTGGAAATATCCACGCCCATGCCGCCGATGACAATCGGGACGAGTTCGTCCTTGCCCAGACGCAGGCGGAAAGCATCAAGCGGGGTGGAAGAATCCGGTGTGGGGGCGTGGGTGTTCAAGGGGCGGGGACCGTGGTTGATCGTGCGCGCCGCCGTGGCGCAAGAGGCGCCGCGAGGGTTCGCGGCGCGGGTTGCTGGCTATTGTAGCGTATTGGCTTGCAAAAGCCTTGCGCCTTACTGGCCGTCTTGCACTTCTTCGCGCAGCGCGGGCTGCGTCTGGAATTTGCTCATGCGCTGCTTCATTTCTTCGCTGACGGCGCGCAGGTCGGCCTCGCTGGCGAGGACGCGCGGGGTAATCAGCACCAGCAGTTCGGTGCTTTGGCTGTCGGTGGTGGTGGTGCCGAAGAGGCTGCCGAGGAAGGGAATGGTGGAGAGCACGGGCAGCCCGCTGGTGCCGTCGATGCTGCGGTCGCGAATCAGGCCGCCCATGACGATGGTCTCGCCTGAGCGCACCGCCACGCGGCTTTTTACCTGCCGTTGCAGGAACGAGCGCTGGCCGGTGGCTTCATCCACCGCGCCGACGTCGGTGACGGTTTGCAGCAAGTTCATGGTGACCAGCCCGCCGGCGTTGACCGAGGGGGTGACGGAGAGCATCACGCCCGTGTCGCGGTATTCGATGTTGGTGGTGACAACGTCGCCGCTGAGATTGACGCTGGAGCCAGATTGCACCGGTTGCTGGTCGCCGACGTGGATGCTGGCGGTGTAGTTGTCCTGCACCAGCAGCGAGGGGCTGGAGAGCACGCGCAGCAGCGAATCGCTGGCCAGCGCGTTGAGCACGGCGCTGATGTCGCCGGCGCTGTTGGTGACCGTCCAGGAGAAGCCGGAGGGGGTGGTAAAGGGGCTTTGCGTGATGGTGCCCATGTTCAGCACGCCATTGCCGGTATGGTTGCCGCCGACACGACCATTAAACGCCCATTCCAGACCATATTTGAGCTTGCCGGTGAGCTGCACTTCGATAATCGCCGCTTCAATCAGCACCTGCGCGGGGGCAACGTCCAGCTTGCGCAGGGCGGCTTCAATCTTGCGGTAGTCCTTGCGCGGGGCGCGGATGAGCAGGGCGTTGTTGTGTTCGTCGGCGACGATGCGCACCTGTGAGTCCAGTTGTACCTGACGGGTTTGCGAAAACGCGCCGTTTTGTCCGGACTGGTCGTTCATGGCTCCGGCAGCCATGGACATCAGGTCGTCCTGGTTCGACGAGGTGTTGCCAATGCCCAGCGCGCTGGCGAGGCTGCCGGATTGCGCGCCCATCATGCCGTCCGAGAGCATCCCGGTGTTCAGACCGGGGGCAACCCCGCTGTTGCCCAGCCAGGGGGTGCTCTCGCCGCTGTTTTGGTCGCTGGCGTAGAGGCCGCGCAGCAGTTCGGCAAGATGGCCGGCAGAGCCGTTTTGCACGGGATAGACGTAGAGGCGGGATTCCAGGTCGTTGAACACGGGCTGGTCAAGGCGCTCAATCCATTCGCGCACGCTGGCAAGCTGCTTCGGATTCGGGCTGATGAAGACCAGACTGTTGATGCGGCTGATGGGAATCAGGCGCATTCCGGTGGTGAAGACGGGAATGCCGTTGCTGTCGCTGCCGCTGTTGCTGGCGGCTGCCGGTGCGCCTTCGGCTTGCCCTTCGGCGGCGGGGGCGGGGGCGGCGGGCGTGGCGAGGTTGCTGCTGCGGCTGGAAATCATCGCCATCAGGGTTTCATAGACATCGGTGGCGGAGGCGTATTCCAGCGGGAAAATGCCCAGCGACATGCCTTTGAGCGCGTCAACGTCAAAAGAACGGATGATTTCCATCCAGGTCTCGTGCTGGCCGCGCGTGCCGGCGAGCATCAGCAGGTTGCGCGTGTTGTCGATGCGCAAAATGGCGCCATCCGAGGCGATGGGGCGCAGGATGTCCGCCATCTCGCGCGCCGAAACATAATGCAGCGGCACGACGACCACGCCATAGCCCGGCGGCAGCGCGTTGGGGCGGTACAGCCCTTCGGCTTGCAGGCGGGCAGCATCCCGGGTGGTGACATGCCAGACCTTGGATTTTTCGTCCTGAATCAGCACTGCGCCGTGACTGGCCAGCAGCGATTCGACCAGCGGCAGCACGGCGTTGCGGTCAATATCGCCACCGCTGCGCAGCGAGACGGTGGCTTCCGGCATCTGGTCGACGGTGTAGTTCATGCCCAGCAAGTCGCCCAGCAGGGCTTGCACAACTTCGGCCAGTGGTGCGTCAGAAAATTCCAGCCGCACGCCTTCGCCGCTTTGCGCCACGCTTTTGCCTTTCTTTGCGCCGGGCAGATGCACGCTGTTGCTGCCGTTGGTGAAAATCAGCGGTTGTGTGCGCGGCTCGCCCGTTTGCGCGGCGGCCTCTTCCGGCGCGCTGACCGCACCGCTTGCCGGTGGATTGGCGGCGGTGCGCAGGCTGGTTTGTTCCAGGTATTCGCTGATGCGGTTGTGCGTGTTCGGGGTGTTGGCGCAGCCGACCAGCAAGGCGGCGCTCAAGAAGGTGAGAACCAGCGAGCGGGGACGGCGGGAGGAAAAGGCAGTGCGATGGGTCATGTAAAACTACTCCGGAGAAAATGGGCAGGTTAGCGGGCGGGCGGGGCGAGCAGGTCGCGCCCCGGGCGGGGCACACTGAGCGCGCGCCGCTCGCCATCGTGTTCAAAAATGGCAGCGCCTTGCGCATCCAGGCCGGTAAAGACCCAGTTGCCCAGCGCTGCGCCTTGTGCCAGACGCAGGACTTTGTCTTGCTGGCGAAGCAGTACGACGGCGTGTTCGCCTTCGCCCGCCAGACCGATGGCTTCGGCACCATCGAGTGAGCCGGTAGTGGTTGCCGTGTTGGTGGCGCGCGCCCGGCGCGAAGACCAGAACAGCGGACGGGCGGCGGCCTGCGCGCCCGAGTCTGGCGCCTCTTGCGGCGCTTGCAGCGGCGGCAACGCCTCAATCTGCGGCGCTTGCGCAGGCGGCGGCGCATACGAGCTGGTGAGCGCGAAGACGATGACGGTAAGAACAGCGGCCAGCAGGCAGCAGATGGCAAGCAGACGGTTGAGCATCAGGCTTCTCCTCCCCGCAGGCGGTTGCAACTGATGCGGATCTGGATGTTCAGCGTCTGCTCCGGGTCAGGCTGCTGGGCGGTGGCAGGACGCAGCGGCAGCAGGCGCAGGCTGTCGACGCGCATGAAGGGCGCCAGTTTGGGCAGTTTGTGCAACACCTGATTGAGTTGCGGCAAGCTGCCGGTCACGTCCAGTTCCAGTTGCAGCAAATCGCTTTCTTCCTGTTCGCGCGTGGGCAACTGGCGGGTGTTGGCGATGCTCATCCCGGCTTGCTGAAAGAGTTGCCGCACCTGGGATTGGAAGTCTGATTCGGCGTGGGCAATGTCCATCGAGGCGGGGTAGGCGTAGCGGGCGGCGGCGGCTCGGGCGTTGGCTGCCGTGCTTTGCAGGGCATCGCGCGCGCCCAGCAGCCCTTGCAGACGGGCGATGCGCGGGGCGAGTTCTTCGCGGTGCGTGTTATAGCGCTGCCATTGCCACAGCGAAACAATAGCGGTGAGCAGGAAAATGACCGCCAGCGCTGCGATGAGCACGTGGCGCACCAAGCGCGCGTCCTGCTCGCGGCGGGCGGCTTCTTGTGTGATTTCGTCCGGCGTGGCGGCAAGGGAAAGCGGGGCGCTCATGAGGCGAATTCCAGTTGGATGTCGAAACGTTCTTTTTTCGTGCGCGCATCGCGCACGATGGAAGAGGGAATGCGCACGTTGCGAAAGCCGTTCTGGGCTTGCAGGATTTTGAGATAGGCACCGGCGTCATCGGCAAAGCCGGTGAGTTTCAGCCCGTCCGGGGTGTATTCCAGACGCGCCAGCCAGACGGTGTCGGGCGTGGCGGCGGTGAGGCGGTCGAGCAGCGCAGGCAGGTCTGCCTGACCGTCGAAATGCTGGTGCAGGCTTTCTTGCAAACCGTGCAGGGCGGTGAGTTCTTCGCGCAGTTTGAGTTCCGGCGCGGCTTGCTGGGTGAGCGCGCCGACCAGCCGGTTGGCAGCAACGGTTTGCTGACGGGCGCTGAGGGCAGGGGTGAGCAGCAGCACGCAGACCAGCAACACGGCCAGCGCTGCCAGCGCGCCGGTGCGTTGCAGGCTGCGGCGCTGTGCCTGCGCGCGGCGCGCTTCGCCAAAACCGCGCAGGATGACGTAGCCCGTGCCAATGCTCGCCCAGACTTCCGGCGCGGGGGAGGTGGCGCGGTTTTGCGCTTCCAGATGACGCTGGATGTGCTGCGCGCTGGCAATGGCCAGCAAAATGTGCTGCTGCGTGCCATCGCACGAGAGGGTTTTCCAGCCCCAGCGGGTTTCTTCGGGCGGAAACGGCGAGACGGTTTCGACTTCGAGGCGCAGCGCAGCCAGCAGGTTTTCGCCAGTAATGCGGGCGGACAGGCGCAGGTGACGTTCCAGCACGGCATCGGCAGGCAAGAGCACGGCATCAAAAGCATCGACAAGCGGCGCGCCCGGCGGCAGCGGCGTGAAACCCGGCATGACGAGTGCGCGCTGCCCGTCGCTGCTGGCAAGACGCACGCTTTGCCCGGCAAGCCAGCGGCGCGCCACTGCCGCGCTGGTCAGCGCGCAGCAACCACGGCGCAGGCGGTAGAACAGGTGTGAGGCGAGGAAACGTTCCAGCAGGGAAGAAAAATTCATAAGCTGTATTTATTGCGGCGCGTCGGGCGCGGGTTCGCGTTGCAGGGCGGCAATGTTTTGCCACTGCCACGGCGCACCGCCGCTGTTTTGCGGGTTGTTGAGGATGGCAACTTCTGCCACGCGCAGCCAGCGCACCGCTGGCGCGCCATCGCCCGGCGGCGCTTGCCAGTGTGCGCGCAGGCGAAAACGCGGATGCACCCAGGGCTGGTTAAATGCCAGCGGCGGTGAGACGTTGTTGAAGGCGGTCTGCGCCTCATCCACATTCGCGCGGTTACGAAAGCGCTCACGCACTGCCAGCAGACGCGCCACCTGCGCATGATTGCCATCGGCCAGCACGGTGAGCACGGGCGCTTCGGCGGCATAGGCATTGACGCCACCTGCGCCGCCACCGGCGTCGGCGATGAGCAAGGGGCGGATTTTATCGTGGACGTCCGCCGTTATGCCAAGCACCTGCGCCAGGTCGGCTTCGTCCAGAAATTCGCCGTTTCGCGGCGGCGGCAGATCGGCGGCGAGATACTCGGCTGCCTCGGCACCACCGGGCTGCGGCGTGTCGTCGTCATCGCGCCAGTCGATGACGCGCGCGGCCAGTTGGCGGGCGGTTGCTTCGTCCAGCCCCGCGCCGTGCTGAAAGAGTTTTTGCAGCAATTCGGGCGGGGCGCTGTTCAAGCTGATGAACGCGGCGGTGCGCAGGATGTCGACCTGAATGCGCTCGCCTTCCAGCGTGTATTCGCGCACCGTGGGGGCAAGCGGCAATTGCTGCGCATCGGCGGCCAACTCGGCAGCCGCCAGCGTCAGCGCGCCATCAAGCAGCGCCTGCGCGCGCGCGCTTTGCAGTGCTGCGAAACCTTGCCGCGTATCAATGCGCACGGCATAGACGGCGGCGGCGACCAGCAGCGCCAGCGCCGCGCTGACCCACAGCACGGCGATGAGAACGAAGCCGCGCGGGCGGCGGTTAGAGCGCTGACAAGGCATAAATCAATTCCGGCCACACACGGCCATCGGCTTTCATACGAATGCGCACGCGCGCGGGCAGCGGCGGCGTGGCGCGCGCGCTGGCATCTTCTTGCGCCGGCGGCCACTGCGTGTGCCAGGTACCGGCGGGGTTGGCACCTTGATAGGCGAATTCAAGGTGTTCCAGATGCTCGACCAGCACCTGCGCCGCACCCTTGCCCCAGCCGGTAAAACGCGGCTGCCAGGGCTGCGCGTACAGCACCAGTTGCGCCGGCACGTCCGGCTCGGGCTGGCGCACCGCCAGTTCCAGATAGTGCGCACCCGTTAGACCATGACGGGTGCGCAGCACGCTGGCAAAGCGCAAGGCGCGCTCGTTGGCCTGGAAAAAGGCACGCACGGGCGCGGGCTGGCCGCTGTCCTGCGGGTTTTCTTCTTCCGCACTGCCTTGCTGGACGGCACCGGCAAAGGCGTTTTGCAAAAACTGGCTGACCAGGCGGATGTCTTCTGCGCGCGCACCGACCGCTTCAGTGGCTTCTGTGGCGCGCGCCAAGGTGCGCAGCGAAGCAAACAGCACCAGCATGACCAGCGCGCCAGTGGTCAGCACGATGAGCAATTCCACCAGCGTAAAGCCGCGCAGGGCACGGGTGCTCATGAGGCGGCTCCTGCCGGGCGGATGGTGACCAGCGACACCGTGCGCTCGCGCCCCGCCTCGCGCCAGTCGATGCGCACTTCCACGCGATACAACGGCCACGGCGTGCCTTCACCGGCACGGCTGCGCGCAGCCGGAGAGGGGAAGGGCGCGCTGGTGATTTGCCAAGTGTATTCGCCATCTTGCGTTTGCCCGTTTTGCTCTGGCACGGCGGGCGCGACGGCATAGCGCGCCAGCAGGGAACGCGCCAGTTCCAGCGCGATGGTTTGCCGTTCCAGCAAGGCAGCGGTGCGCGTGGCGCGGGCAGAAGCGGCATACAGCGCGCCCAGCGCCATCGCCATGATGCTGATGGCAATCAGCACTTCCAGCAGGGTAAAACCGCGCGGGCGGCGGTTGTTAGCCCGCAGCATGGAAGGCTTCCTGCGTGACGCGCCCGAGCAGCCAATCGACGCGCAGGCGCACGCCCTGACCCGTGCGGCTACGGGCAATCAGAATGCTGCCGCCGGTGGCGCTGCCGTCCGGGTAAAACACAATCGCACCGTGACCGGGCGCGGTGATGGTAGCGCTGGCAAGTTGCGCATCCACGGTCAAATCATCGGGCAATTCGCGCATCCGTTTTTCCACGCCCAGCGAACGTTCGGGCAGATGGACGCGGTAGGGCACGGCGCGCCCGGTAAGCTGCGCCTGCGTGCGCGCCGCGCGCAAATCGGTCAGCACCTCGCGCACCGTGGCGCGATAGCGCAAGGATTCCAGCCCCTTGCCCAGCGCGCTGGGCACCAGCGTGACCAGCAGCGCAGCGATGGCCAGCGTGACGATCAGCTCAATCAGCGTAAAACCGCCGGTGCGACGCACGGGCATGGTTACTGCTGGCCTCGCTGCCAGTTACCCACGTCGGCATCCTCGCCCTCACCACCCGGGGCGTTATCCGCGCCCAGCGAATAGATGTCGAAATCCATGCCGTGTTTGCTGGGCACTTCGTAATGGTACGGATTGTTCCACGGGTCCAGCGGCACGCCGCCTTTCAGATACGGCCCATTCCAGCCCGGCGCGTTGGCCGGTTTGGTATTGAGCGCCTGCAAGCCATCCTTGCTGGAAGGAAAACGCCCCACATCCAGCCGATAGGTTTCCACGGCCTGTTCCAGATCCTTGATCTGCACGGCAGCCGTACTGGTCTTGGCCTTGCCAAAATGCCCCCACAAACGCGGGCCAACCAGCCCGGCAAGCAACCCCAGAATCGCCAGCACAACCAGCAGTTCAATCAACGTAAAGCCGCGCACGCGGCGAGAATTCAGCAGCATTTTGATTGTATTCACGAAAAGGAAACGGCGGATTGTAACGGTGAACGCACGTTTTTGACGCACCACAAACGCATCCAATCGCAAGCAAACGCAACACAGCGCCCCGCACCCGCAAAGCGGCGCGGATGCAGCCGCGATGTGAACACAGGGCGAGAAAGGGCAGGCGAAATGCGGCGGGGCGGGGCGTGGTGCAAACACGGTATGATGGCGGCGCGGTCTGTCTTGCAGAAGTTTTGCCATGAAATCGCCCAAACCCGCCAATTTCTTTGTCCGTTTCTGGCAGATGGTGCGCCATACGCCGAAAATTCTCGCCGCGCCGACGACGCCGCTGTATGTGAAAGCGGCGCTGGTGCTGGGGCTGTTATATTGTTTGTCGCCCTGGGACGTGATTCCGGAATGGGTGCCGGTGCTGGGGGTGATGGATGATTTGGCGCTGGCGGCGTTGCTGGTCGCTTGGGCAAACCGGATGGCGTTGCCGGAAGCGCCGCCGGAACCTTCGCACGATGCGGATGATGCGCCGGGGCGGTGAATGAAAGCGGTGGATCCTCAACAAAGTCCGCGCGCGGCGGCGTTTGCCTTGTGGATGCAGGCGCCGATGCCGATGGTGACGCTGTTCAAAACTCTGGACGTGACCCGGCTGCGCAGGGCAAGCCGTCGGCGCGGCTGCAAGTTCAACATGCTGATGTGCTGGTGCATTGGCAAGGCGGCTTGCGGAATAGAGGAATTTTATTTGCTGCCAGTGGGCGACAAGCTGATGCAATACGGGCGGTTGGCCATCAATACCGTGGTGGCGACCCGGGACGGCGGCATCAGCACTTGCGACATTCCCTTTGCCGATGACCTGTGGCAGTTCAACGAGGAATACCTGCGACGAACGCGGCAGGTGCATGACAGCGGCGCAGCCTGCAATCTGGGCGATGAATACATGGTGATCGGCACTTCGGCGCTGGCGCGCTACGACATTGATGGTGTGGTCAATCTGTATTCCGGCATCTACAACAATCCCTTTCTGATCTGGTCTCGTTACAAAAAACGCTTGCTGCGGACGACGCTGGCGGTTTCATTCCAGTTTCACCACACACAGATGGATGGCGAACACGCCGCCCGCTTTCTGGAATGCGTACAGCATGAAATCCGGCATTTGCCGGTGTAGATTATTGCGTGGCGGATCGCGTTTATTGCGCGTCCTGTCCGTTCAGGAAGCGGTG
>JAFZMK010000335.1 GCA_017553285.1 Rhodocyclaceae bacterium | reverse complement strand
GCTCTCGCTGCTGGATCCGCCGCCCACGGATAACGAGCCGCCTTCGCCCGAGACGCTGGAATACACTTCGCGGCTGATTGAAACCAAGTTGAGCGAGTTTGGCGTGCAGGTGCGCGTGACGGCGGCCTATCCGGGGCCGGTGGTGACGCGCTACGAAATCGAACCCGCCACGGGCGTGAAAGGCAGCCAGGTGGTGAATCTGGCAAAAGACCTGGCGCGTTCGCTCTCACTGGTGTCGATTCGCGTGGTGGAAACCGTGCCGGGCAAATCTTGCATGGCGCTGGAATTGCCGAACGTGAAGCGGCAGGTGGTGCGGTTGTCCGAAATTCTTGGCTCCAAGGTCTATAACGATATGTCCTCGCCGCTGACCGTGGCGCTGGGCAAGGACATTGGCGGCCAGCCCGTGGTGGCAGACCTTGCCAAGATGCCGCACTTGCTGGTGGCGGGGACGACCGGTTCGGGCAAATCGGTGGGCATCAATGCGATGATTCTTTCGCTGCTGTACAAGTCCGAGCCTTCGCGCGTGCGCCTGATTATGGTCGACCCGAAAATGCTGGAACTTTCCATCTACGAAGGCATCCCGCACTTGCTCGCGCCGGTGGTCACTGACATGAAACACGCCGCCAACGCGCTGGACTGGTGCGTGGGCGAGATGGACAAACGCTATCGCCTGATGGCCGCCGTGGGCGTGCGCAATCTTGCCGGGTTCAACAAACACATTCAGGAAGC
Organism: Rhodocyclaceae bacterium; assembly: GCA_017553285.1. Lineage (GTDB taxonomy): Bacteria > Pseudomonadota > Gammaproteobacteria > Burkholderiales > Rhodocyclaceae > JAFZMK01. Next base: position 2,457 of record JAFZMK010000335.1, on the reverse strand, counting down.
CCGCAAACACGGCACGCCGGTCACCAATCCGTTCTCCCTCAGCCCGGAAAACCCCGAGCCGCTGGAATGCCTGCCGCATATCGTGGTCATCATCGACGAGCTGGCTGACATGATGATGGTGGTCGGCAAGAAGGTGGAAGAACTCATCGCGCGTCTGGCGCAAAAGGCGCGCGCTGCCGGCATTCACCTCATCATCGCCACGCAGCGCCCGTCCGTCGATGTGATCACGGGTCTGATCAAGGCCAACGTGCCCACGCGCATCGCCTTTCAGGTGTCCAGCAAAATCGATTCGCGCACCATCCTTGACCAGATGGGCGCAGAAACCCTGCTGGGCATGGGCGACATGCTCTATCTCGCCCCCGGCACGGGGCTGCCGCTGCGCGTGCACGGTGCCTTCGTGGCGGACGAAGAAGTGCACAAAGTCGTCGAACACCTCAAACGCATGGGACCGCCCGATTATGTCGAGGGCATCCTCAACCCGCCCGAAGATGCCGACGCTTTCGCCGGTGCGAACGGCGGCGGCGGTGGCGATGGCGAGTCCGACCCGATGTACGACCAGGCCGTTGCCATCGTGCTGAAAACCCGTCGTCCGTCCATTTCGCTGGTGCAGCGCCATTTGCGCATCGGCTACAACCGCGCCGCGCGCCTGATTGAACAGATGGAACACGCCGGGCTGGTTTCCGCCCCCGGTCACAACGGCAACCGCGAAGTGCTCGCACCCAACCATTCGGAGGAAGACGCATGAGAACCCGCCCTGCCCCGCTGCGCCCGTTTTTGTTTGCGCTCGCCGCGCTTGCCCTCGCCACGCCGTCGCAGGCCGACGGCATCCAGCAGTTGCGCCAGTTTTTGCAGCACGCCCAGCAAGGCAGCGGGCATTTTGAGCAAGTCGTCTACGCCCCCACCGGCACGGCTACGGAACGTTCGCACGGCCAGTTCAGCTTTGCCCGTCCCGACCGTTTCCGCTGGCACTATGAGCAGCCTTACGAACAACTGCTCATCAGCGACGGGCAAACCTTCTGGAGCTGGGACCCGGAACTGAAACAGGCCACGCGGCAAAAATCCAGCATCGGGCTGAGCGCCACGCCTGCCGCCATCCTCTCGGGCGAAAACGCGCTGGACGCGCATTTCACGCTGGAAAACCAGCCCGATGCGGACGGTCTGGAATGGGTGCGCGCCCGCCCGAAAGAGGCCGGTGGCACGTTCACCGAAGTGCGCATCGGCCTGCGCGCAAACCGCATTGAGCGCATGAGCATTGTCGATAACTTCGAGCAACGCACCGAACTCAAACTGCTCGATACCCGGCTGGGGCAGCCGCTGCCGTCCTCTCTGTTCCACTTCACCCCGCCCGCAGGTGCCGACATCATCGACGCCGCACCGCCCGCCCCCGCCGGCAATGGCTGAAGACCTCTTCGGGCACGACGCCGCGCCAGCATCCCTCGCGCCGCAAGAGGTGCCGGACGCTGCCGCGCCCGATGCCCCGCTGGCAGAGCGACTGCGCCCGCGCCGTCTGGAAGAAGTCGCCGGTCAGCGCCATTTGCTCGCGCCCGGCAAGCCGCTGGCGCTGGCCTTTGCCAGCGGGCAGCCGCATTCGCTGATTCTCTGGGGGCCGCCCGGGGTGGGCAAAACCACGCTCGCCCGCCTCTTTGCCCACGCTTTTGAGGCCGATTTCATCGCCTTGTCCGCCGTCTTTTCCGGCGTCAAGGATATTCGCGAAGCCATCGAACGCGCCCGCGCCAACCGCGCCGCCGCCCGCCGCACCATTTTGTTTGTCGACGAAGTCCACCGTTTCAACAAAGCGCAGCAAGATGCCTTTCTGCCCTTCGTCGAACAAGGGCTGATTACCTTCATCGGCGCCACCACGGAAAACCCGTCCTTTGAAGTCAACGCCGCGCTGCTCTCGCGCGCGCAGGTCTATACGCTGGAAGCGCTCGATAGTGACGCCCTGCACACGCTGCTGGAACGCGCGCTGGCGCTGCCGGATTCGCCGCGCATCGAAGCACCCGCGCGCGGCCTCATCGTAGACTTTGCCGACGGCGACGCCCGCCGCCTCATCAATCTGGTCGAACAACTCCTGCGCGCCGCGCGCGCCAGCGCGCTGGATGCCATCGACGAGCAATTCGTGCTGCAAACGCTGGGCAGCAAAACGCGCCGTTTCGACAAGGGCGGCGATGCGTTCTACGACCAAATCTCGGCGCTACACAAATCCGTGCGCGGCTCGCATCCGGACGCCGCCCTCTACTGGCTGTGCCGTATGCTCGACGGCGGCGCCGATGCGCGCTATCTCGCCCGCCGCATCATCCGCATGGCGTGGGAAGACATCGGTCTTGCCGACCCGCGCGCCGTGCAGCTTGCCAACGATGCCGCGCTCACCTTCGAGCGCCTCGGCTCGCCGGAAGGCGAACTGGCGCTGGCGCAAGCCGTGCTCTATCTGGCGGTCGCGCCGAAAAGCAACGCCGG
>JAFZMK010000064.1 GCA_017553285.1 Rhodocyclaceae bacterium | reverse complement strand
GACGAATTTGCCGACCAGGTCGGAATTGACGCGGGCAATCATGTCGTCCAGATTCAGGTCGACGTCTTCCATCGTGCCGTTCGATTTGCTGGCGAAGTAATAGCGCAGCCATTCGGGGTTGAGCTGTTGTTCGATATAGCTGCGGGCGGTGATGAAGGTGCCCCGGCTTTTGCTCATTTTGGCGCCGTCGACGGTCAGAAAACCGTTGACGCAAAGCTGGTCGGGCGTGCGCAGCCCGGCAAAGCGCAGCATCGCCGGCCAGAAAAGGGCGTGGAAATAGAGGATGTCCTTGCCGATGAAGTGCACCATTTCGGTGCCGCGTTCAGCGGCGCGGCTGGCATCGGTAAAGTTTTCGACGCAAATGTCGCCGCGTTTTTCTGCCAGATGGCGGAAGCTGGCCAGATAGCCAATCGGCGCATCAAGCCAGACGTAGAAATATTTGCCGGGCGCGTCCGGAATTTCAAAGCCGAAATAGGGCGCGTCGCGCGAAATGTCCCAATCGGAAAGTTTGTTCTCGCCCTCTTTGCCGAGCCATTCCTGCATTTTGTTGGCGGCTTCCGTTTGCAGACGCGGCTGGCCGTGGGCGTTGGTGCCGCGCGTCCATTCGCGCAGAAAGGCCACTGCGCGCTCGTCCGAGAGGCGGAAGAAAAAGTGTTCGGAAGATTTCATCACCGGCGTGGCACCAGAGACGGCGGAGCGCGGGTTTTTGAGTTCGGTGGGCGTGTAGGCCGCGCCGCAGGCTTCGCAGTTGTCGCCGTATTGGTCTTGCGCGCCGCATTTTGGGCATTCGCCCTTGATGAAGCGGTCGGGCAGGAACATTTCGCGTTCGGGGTCGTAGAACTGTTCAATCGAACGGCTGGCGATGAAACCGGCGGCTTTCAGGCGGCGGTAAATGTCTTCGGCGTAGGCGCGGTTTTCCGGACTGTGGGTGCTGTGGTAGTGGTCAAATTCGATGCCGAAGGCGGTGAAATCGCGCAGGTGTTCGCCGTGCACGCGGGCAATCAGCGCCTCGGGCGTAAGCCCTTCTTTTTGCGCGCGCAGCATCACGGGCGTGCCGTGGGTGTCGTCGGCGCAGACGTAATGCACCGTGGCGCCATTCATGCGCTGGAAGCGCACCCAGATGTCGGCTTGCAGATAGCCGACGAGGTGGCCGAGGTGAATGTCGCCATTGGCGTAAGGCAGGGCGTTGGTGACGAGAATCTGACGGGACATGGGAAAACGTGTCTGTGGTGAGAGTTGTGCGGGTGTGAAACGCGCCGCAGCGTGGCGGCGCAAAAGGCGAAATCATACCTGATTGCGCCCCGCCCGCCCGTCGGCGGTGCGCGGCGTGCGCCGTCTCAGGCGGCTTGTTTGTGACGGGATTCGGCTTGGGGCGAGGCGGCGGGGTTCGCCCGGGGCGCTTTGGCGAGCACGTATTCACGATGCGCCAGCGAGTGACCGAGAAATTCGCGCAGCACGATGCCCGCTTTCAGCAAACGGGTGTGGAACAGAAATTCCGCCACTTCGTGAAACCATACGCGGCGGCCCACGCGGGTGTACCAGCGCATGGCGTGGCGAAAGTCGGCATCCGGATGAAACAGGCGGCGCACGGCGGCGGGGCGCAACTGCATTGCCAGTTCGATGAGCTTGAACCACAGGAAGGTGCGCCAGGCGGGTACGCCGGGGTTGGCCAGCACCTGATGTTTGTAATCCCAACGGGTGAGGTCGGTCTGGATGATTTTGCGGTGCGCGACGCTTTGATAGAACGGCGTCCAGCGGTGCGGCGTGGCGTAGAGCAACTGAATCTGGTCGGGGTCGTAGCGGCGCAGGTGGCGGAAGGTGTGCCAGAAATCGCGGTCGCGTTCTTCGGTAAAACCAATCACGCAGGTGGCCATGG
>JAFZMK010000063.1 GCA_017553285.1 Rhodocyclaceae bacterium | reverse complement strand
GCAGCGAAAAACCCGATGGTTGCGCCGGACACGGCGCGGGCGCGATAAATCGCGCCCCTACAGGCTTCGTGGCCACCGTATGTGCGAAATTCATTGCGCCATAATGGGTTATATGCAGGGGCGGGGTAAAAAACGGGGCACGATGGATGCGCCGCAACAGGTAGGGGCGCAATTTATTGCGCCATAATGGGTTATATCCAGGGGTGGGGTAGGAAACGGGGCACGACAAACGCCCTACACCCTACCGCACAAAGCGCCCCGCACGGGGCGCTTTTTATGGGAGCGCGAGCGTCCCGCTCGCAAGAGTGCGGGCAAGATGCCCGCGCTCCCAGTCGAGCGCCCTCCCTCCGTCACGGCTTCGCCGTGACACCTCCCTCCCAGAGGGAGGCTAAATTCAGGCTCCCTCTCAGAGGGAGCTGTCGGCGTAGCCGACTGAGGGAGGGATGCGGGCGTCCCGCTCGCGCAACTGCGGGCAAGATGCCCGCGCGCCTGAACGTAAAGCGCCGCGCAGGTGTGCTTAGCCGAAGGCGCGGGTGTCGGGGTTTTCTTTGGGCAGGATGGTGAAGATGCGGCGCAGTTCGGCCAGCGGAATCTGGCCGGGGGCGGAGGCGTCTGCGGCTGCGGCGAAGGTGATGGCGCTGCGGATGAAGGCGGCGCTGTAGCGGGTGATGCGCCCCAGCTCACCCATGCTGATGCCGATGACGGGGATGGGCAGGGTGGTGTCGGCGGCGAGTGTGGCGGTCATCATGCGTAGTACGTCGCCTCGGTTGGCGGGCATGACGGCGACTTTGGCGATGTCGGCACCCAGTTCGTGGGCACGGGCGAAGGCTTGGCGCAAGGTGGCGGAGTCGGGCGTGCCGTCAAAATCGTGGCTGGAGCCAATCAAGACCATGCCGGCGGCTTGGGTGAGGGTGCGCGCCAGGGCGAAATGGCTTTCGTTGGCGCGGCATTCAAAATCGAGTAGGTCGGCCTGACCGCTGGCGCAGAGTACTTGCAGGGTGTCGAGCAGGCGGGTTTCGTCCAGGTCGCGCCGCAGGCCGCCTTCGCGCGGTGAGCGGCAGGTGAGCAGGATGGGGGTGTCGTCGATGGCTTCGCGTAGCTGGAAGAGGGCTTCGAGCATGGTGCCGGTGTCGTAGAGGGCGTCAAAGGCGTCCATGCGCCATTCGATGAGGTCGGGCTGCTGGGCGATGATGTCGGCAGCCTGACGGGTGAGCGCGGCGCTGTCGCGGGCAGTGAGCGGGGCGCAGACGAGCGGCGGGGTGTCCGGGGCGATGCGGCAGCCGCCGCGCAGGGAGAGGGTTTTCATGCGATGAGCACCATGTTGTCGCGGTGGATGAGTTCGGGGGCTTCCATGTAGCCCAGTATGCTGGCGATGTCGGCGCTGGGACGGCGGATGATGCGGCGACATTCGCCGGCAGTGTAGTTGATGAGACCTCGGGCAATCGTTTGCCCGGCGCTGTTGCGGCAGTCAATGGCGGCGCCGCGCTCGAAGCGGCCTTCTACGGCGAGCACGCCGACGGGCAGCAGACTTTTGCCGTGGCGCAGGGCGGCGATGGCACCGTCGTCGAGCGTGAGGTGACCGACGGTTTGCAGGTGGTCTGCCAGCCAGCGCTTGCGCGCGGCCAGCGGCGTGCGGCTGGCGGTGAGCAGGGTGCCGAGTACTTCGCCAGCGAGCAGACGCGACAAGACGTTTGCTTCGTGACCGCTGGCAATCAGCGTGTGCGTGCCGCTTTTGGCGGCGCGGCGCGCGGCGCGCACTTTGGTAATCATGCCGCCCGTGCCGATGGCGGTGCCGGCGCTGCCAGACATGCGCTCGTAGGCGGCATCTTCGGCGCTGCCTTCGTGAATGAGCGTGGCGGCGGGGTCTTTGCGCGGGTCGGCGGTGTACAGTCCTTGCTGGTCGGTGAGGATGACCAGCAGGTCGGCGTCGGCAAGGTTGGCGACCAGCGCGCCGAGGGTGTCGTTGTCGCCGAGGCGGATTTCGTCGGTGACGATGGTGTCGTTTTCGTTGATGATGGGTACGATGCCCAGTTCCAGCAGGGCGTTGAGGGTGGAGCGGGCGTTCAGGTAACGCTTGCGGGCGGCCAGGTCTTCGTGGGTGAGCAAAATCTGGGCGGTGAGCAGGCCGTGTTCGCCAAAGGCGGTTTCGTAGGCGCGGATGAGGTCGGTTTGCCCCACGGCGGCGGCGGCTTGCAGCAAGTGGATTTCGCGCGGGCGGGCGTTCCAGCCGATGCGGTGAATGCCCGTGGCAATCGCGCCGGACGAGACCAGAATCACTTCTCGCCCTTGCTGGCGCAGTTGGGCGATTTGCTGCGCCCAGTCGCGCAGGGTGTCCAGACACGGACTGCTGCCGCCGCGCGTGACCAGCGCGCTGCCAACTTTGAGGATGATGCGGCGGGCATCACGAAGGGCGGTTCTCATTCGGAAATCTCCGGCAATTCGTCTTCGGGGGCGTCGTCTTCAGGGGCGGACGAGGCGGCGGCTTGCGCCTGGCGTTCGGCGCGTTCGCGTGCGTTGGCTTCGTCGAGAAAATCTTGCAGCGCGAAAATCAGCGGCTGGCAGCCTTCGCCGTTGATGGCGGTGATGGTAAACACTGGCTGCCCCGCTTCGGGCGGGAAGGCTTCGGTGAAGGCGCGGATGCGTGAGGCGCGTTCGTCTTCACTGATGAGGTCGAGCTTGTTGAGCACCAGCCAGCGGGGTTTTTGGTAGAGCGCTTCGTCGTACTTGCGCAGTTCTTCGACGATGGCGCGCGCTTCGTGCACGGGGTCGGTCTCTGGATTGAGCGGGGCAAGGTCGACCAGATGCAGCAGCACGCGGGTGCGCTGCAAATGGCGCAAAAAGCGATGCCCCAGCCCGGCGCCTTCTGCCGCGCCTTCGATGAGGCCGGGAATGTCGGCAACCACAAAGCTGCGCTCGGCACCCGTGCGCACCACGCCCAAGCTGGGCGCGAGCGTGGTGAAGGGGTAATCGGCCACTTTCGGGCGGGCGGCAGAGACGGCGCGAATGAAGGTGGATTTGCCGGCGTTGGGCATGCCCAGCAGGCCGACGTCGGCGAGCACGCGCAATTCCAGTTGCAGGGTGAAACGCTCGCCCGGTTCGCCCAGCGTGCGCTGGCGCGGGGCGCGGTTGACGCTGGATTTGAAGTGGATGTTGCCCAGTCCGCCGCGCCCGCCACGGGCGAGGCAGACGCGCTTGCCGTCGCAATCGAGATCTGCGAGGAGTTCGCCGGTTTCGGCATTGCGCACCAGCGTGCCCACTGGCATCCGCAAGGTGATGTCGTCGCCGCCTTTGCCGTAGCAATCTTTATTGCCGCCATTTTCGCCGCGTTCGGCCTGAAAGGTGCGGGTGTAGCGAAAATCGATGAGGGTGTTGAGGTTGCGGTCGGCCACTGCGAAAACGCTGCCGCCGCGCCCGCCGTCGCCACCATCGGGGCCGCCACGGGGGACGTATTTTTCGCGCCGGAAAGAAGCCATGCCGTTGCCGCCGTCGCCAGCGATGACCTCAATGCGGGCTTCGTCAAAAAACTTCACGGACAAGTCTCCTGCAAGAAAAAAGCCCTAACCGCATCAAGGTCAGGGCTTTGTGGTGTGCGATGCTTGCCGCGCAAGCAATCAGGCGTTGGCGGCGGGCGTGACCGTAACGGTGCGGCGGCGATGCGCGCCCTTGACGGCAAAGCTGACAACACCGTCTTTCAGCGCAAAGAGGGTGTGATCCTTGCCGATGCCGACGTTTTCGCCCGCGTGGTATTGCGTGCCGCGCTGACGCACGAGGATGTTGCCCGCCAGAACGGACTGACCGCCATAGCGTTTGACGCCCAGGCGTTTGGATTCAGAATCGCGACCGTTGCGGGAACTGCCGCCTGCTTTTTTGTGTGCCATGAGAAGGGTGCTCCGGTAAGTTGGTCAAACGCGCTCAGGCCGCGATGGCTTCGATGCGCAGTTCGGTGTAGTTCTGGCGATGGCCTTGGTGCTTCTGGTAGTGCTTGCGGCGACGCATCTTGAAGATGCGCACCTTGGCGTGACGACCGTGCGCCAGCACGGTGGCTTTGACAGAGGCTCCTGCAAGCATGGGCGTGCCGATTTTCACGGACTCGCCTTCGCCGACCATGAGTACCTGGTCGAGCACGATTTCGGAACCCACGTCTGCCGGTATCTGTTCTACCTTGATTTTTTCGCCGGCAGCGACACGGTACTGCTTGCCGCCGGTTTTGATGACCGCATACATGGTGATGAACTCCAATGAGTGGATGGGTAAGTTGAAAGGAACCGCGAATTCTGGCAGGTGGTGCGGGAAATGTCAAGGAAGGGACTGCCCCCACGCTCACGCCAGCCGCGCTTCGCGCGCCTGTCATTCGCTGCCCCCCAAGGGGGCTGCGCCCGCCTTGAGGCGGCTCGGCGGCGGGCGGGGCGCATTTTTACCGTCGTTTCTACGTCGCCGCAATGCGGCGCCGATGCAAAGCAGTGCTTTGTTTTTCCTCGCTCCGCGCCCCGCCCCATAAAAAAGCGCCCCTTGCGGGGCGCTTGGTGTGCCGGGGAACGGCGGTGCGGGTTACTGTTGATTGTTCAACAGCGCACGCTTGGTGTCCGCATCCAGACGACCATTGACGGGCAGACCCTGTTCGCTTTGGAATTCGCGCACGGCGGTGCGGGTGGCGTTGTCGATCTTGCCGGTGACTTTGACGTCATAGCCCATGCCGCTGAGGATTTGCTGCGCGCGGCGCACGCTCAGTTGCGTGTTTTTGGCATTCTTCACGCCGTTGGGCTGGCTGGCACCATCGACGCCGAGACGCCCGCCGGTGCCCAGGTCACGGTCGCCCATGGTTTGCGCGGAGTAGTTGCGCGTGGCACGCACGAGGTTGTTATAGGCTTCGGTGAAGGCGGCGGCGACCACTTTGCCTTGCGGGGTGTTGGTGTAGCCGCCCAGACCACCGCCGGCACGCGAGCCGCCGACCAGTCCGCCGAGGGCGAAGTCAGTGTTACTGGAAGAGCCTTCGGCGACACCCACCTGCACGCCAGAGCGGTTATCGACCAGCGTCAGGATGGTGGAGGCTTCGTTGGTTTTGAACGAGCCGGCAATGAGGCCGACGATGGCCGCCGCGCCGCCAAAGCCGCCAATGGCACCGCCAACGCCGCTGGTGTCGCGCGCGCTCATGACCACTTCGGGGGTGAGGCTGTAATCGGCACTGACCATCTGGCCTTTGCCGAAGTTGCTGCCGGCGCGCAGTTCGCCGCTTTGTTGCAGGTCACGCTCTTGACCCATCTGACGCATGGCGCGCCCCCGGTCGACGACGATGAAGCAGTTCGATTGCTGGATGATCAGACGCAGTACGGGGACGGTGGAGGAGAGGTTGTAGGCTTGCGTGTAGGCGCGATACCACTCGGAGCCTTGGTCTTCAATGACGGCGATGGTGCCGATGGGGCGGTCGCATTTTTCCAGCGTATCTTGCGCGCCTTCGGCATTGGCACCGCCAGCGGCACCGCCGGCAAGCGCTTTGGAAGAATCGCCGCGCGTGGGCGCGGTGGCAACGCAGGCGGAAAGGGTGAGGGAGGCAAGGCAGGCGGCCAGCAGGGTGAGACGACGACTCATGATGGGAAACACTCCACGGTGTACAAGAAAGCGGCGATTGTACTACTGCTGCACGCTGTGTGGCGGCATTCAGGCGGCACGCACTTCGTCGAGCAGCTCAGGATGGCGATCGAGCAGGCGGAAGAGCTTGATGAGCGCCAGCGGCGGGCGGGTTTTGCCGTTTTCATAGCGCGAGAAGGCATTGACGCCGCCGCCAAAAATTTCCGCCGCCTGACGCTGGTCCAGCGCGAGTTTTTTGCGCACGCGGGCGATGTCGGCGGGGTCGATGTGGGCGGCGTTGATCTGCGCACGGAAAGCGTGCATTGCGTGCATGACGCGGTCAGTTTCAGCCATGTCGGTAATGGATTCACCACAAGCGGGGCAATAGTCGCCCGTCACCGCAGTGATGACGGTGTGTGCGCCTTTGTAGGTATAGGGCAGGTCGCGCGTGTCGCGGACAAGTTCGGCAGCGCCGCAGCAGGGGCATTTCATG
>JAFZMK010000334.1 GCA_017553285.1 Rhodocyclaceae bacterium | reverse complement strand
AGGCGTGAAAGCGCCCAGATGCACGCTGGCAAACACCGCAATCAGCCCCCAGGCGAGCATGGGAATGCCTGCGGGCAGCACGCTGCGGGCAATCCAGACCGCCAGCGCCAGCAGGATGAAGCCGAAGGCGCGGCGCACGTTTTCCATCCACGCGCCGCTTTTCGGCAGCAGGCTGCGGGTGAGCAAGCCGACCATGATGAGCGGCGCGCCCATGCCGCAGGCGAGCGCAAACAGCGCCAGCGCGCCGCGCACGGCGTCGCGCGTCTGCGCAATGTAGAGCAGCGCACCGGCCAGCGGCGCGGCCACGCAGGGGCTGACGATGAGGGCGGAAAACACGCCCATGAGAAACACGCCGCCGATTTGCCCGCCTTGCAAACGCTGGCTGCGGGCGCTGAGGCGTTCGCGCAGCGCGGCGGGCAGTTGCAACGCATAGCCGCCGAACATGGCCACCGCCAGCAGCACGATGAGGAGCGCAAAAGCGCCGATGACCCAGGCATTTTGCAGCGCGGCAGCCAGCCACGCGCCGGACAATCCTGCCAGCACACCGGCGGCGGCGTAGGTGAGCGCCATGCCCAGCACGTAGAGGGCAGACAGGCCGCCCGCGCGGGCGCGGCTGATGTTGTGACCGTGCCCGGCAATGATGCCGGACAAAATGGGAATCATCGGAAACACGCAGGGCGTACACGCCAGCAGCAGACCAAAGCCGAAAAAGCTGGCGAGCAGCCAGGGCAGACTGCCGTCGTGCAGCACGGCGTGAATGCCGCCTTGCGGATGCGCGGGCGGCGGCGCGTGGGGGCTGGTTTGAACAACGGCGGCGTCTGCGGCGGGCAGGTCAATGTCGACGGTGCGGGTTTCAGGCGGAAAGCAGATGCCGCCGCTCCAGCAGCCTTGCAGGTCGACTTGCACGGTGATGCGTTGCTGCCCGGGCGGGCGGGCGGTGAGCGGGACGGTCAGCGTCAAGTCTTCGTGGAAGGTTTCCACCGTGCCGAAGGTCGGGTCGTCCATCATTTTGCCGCGCGGGCGTTCGATTTCGCCCAGCGTGAAGCCGGGCGCGGCGGTGCGCACGGCGAATTTGTCGGCATAGAGGTAGTAGCCGTCGCGGATGATGAAATGCAGCGCGATGCGCGCGCCGTCTTCAGAGTCGCCTTGCACGCGATAGGCGCGCGCGGCGGGCACGGGGTCTTCCTCGGCGCGCGCGGGGGCGATGAAAAGATAGGCGAACAGGAAAACGAGAATGGCAAACAAGCGGGCAGGAGCAGTCATGACGCGGGCAAAGCGGTAGTTTCCGCGCGCAGCCAGTCCAGCCAGGCGGGCAGACCGTCGCAGGCGGCAAACGCGAGGATTTCGGGGACTTCGTAAGGATGCAGTTCGTTGAGCAAGGCTTGCAGCGCGGCGTAGCAGTCGCGGCGGGTTTTCAGCAGCAGCGGGATTTCGGTCTCACACTCCACGCGCCCTTGCCAGCGGTAGGTGGAGGTGGCGGGCGCAAGGCGGGTGACGCAGGCGACCAGCCGCGCCGCCAGCGCCGCATCGGTGAGGCGCTGCGCGGTGGCTTCGTCCGGCACGGTGGTGAGAACGAGCAGGGCGTCCGTGTTCATAGCGGCGTCCAGGTGGCAAGCAACAAATCGCGCAGCACGGTGAGGCGGGCGTGGAAAAAGTGCCCCGTGCCGGGGATGACCGTGACCGGCAGCGCCTGCGGACGCGCCCAGTCCAGCACGTTGGCCAGCGGCACGGTGTCGTCTTCTTCGCCGTGAATGACGAGGGCGTGGCCGCCTGCGGGCAGCGGCGGCGTGGGATAGTCACGCGAACCATCGGCGGCGTTGCCGCACGCCAGCCCCACCAGCGCCAGCCGCTGCGCCGGACTGCCCGCGTCTGCGAGATGATGGGCAACGCGCGTCTGGATGAAGCCGCCAAAGGAAAACCCCGCCAGCGCGATGGGCAGACCGGGTTGCCAGCGCGACTCGGCCCACGCCAGCACGCGCAGCATGTCCTGCACTTCGCCGCGCCCTTCGTCGTGCGTGCCGTCGCTTTCTCCGACGCCGCGAAAGTTGGGGCGCAGCGCGGCATAGCCCAAATCGCGCAAGGTGCGCGCCAGCGTGTGCACCACCTTGTTGGTGTTGGCACCGCCGTAGAGCGGGTGCGGATGGCACACCAGCGCGATGCCGCGCACTTCGGCGGGCAAGTCCAGCAAGGTGTCGATATGTCCGGCGTGGCCGGAGAGCAGGATTTTTTCGGTGGGGGCGGGACGGCTCATGCGGGCGTCTCCTGACAAAAGGGGGAAGACGGCGTGGCGCTCAATCGGGCAGGCGCAGGCGCGCGACTGGTTCGCCGCGCACAAGATGCGAGGTGATGATTTCTTCCACGTCTGCAAGCGTCAAGTTGCCATACCAGACCGCTTCGGGATAGACCACGGCCACTGGCCCGTCATCGCAGCGCCCGAGGCAACCGGACTGGCTCACCCGCACCTTGCCCTTGCCTTTCAGCCCTAGTTCGGCGATGCGGTCTTTGGCGTGCGCGAGCAGCGCCTCGGAATCGTGTTGGGCGCAGCAATCCTTGCCGTCTTTGCGGCGGTTGCAGCAAAAGAAAATGTGACGTTGGTAGTAAGACATTGGATGGCTCCGGAGGGGCGGTTTGCGCCAGTGCGCGCAATTATAGTTTGTGTTGCGCCACGGGCATCTGCTGCGGGCGCGCCAGTCCGAGCGCAATCAGCCAGGCGAGCGCGCAGCACGGCCAGAGGGCGGAAAACAGCAGCAAAATGCGCTGGCCTTGCAGGAAGTCGGGTTCCAGCCAGAGGCTGCCCAGCGGCGCGTAAGGGTTGTCTGGCATCAGTGTGGTGAGT
>JAFZMK010000062.1 GCA_017553285.1 Rhodocyclaceae bacterium | reverse complement strand
TCGCATCCGCGAAGGCAAAGACTGGCGCAAAGGCGCGGATGCCACGCCGGAAATGTTCATGGATGCCTTCGGCTTCCGTGGCGTAGAGTTTGGCAAGTGGGTCAAGCAAGGCAAGGACACCAAAGAGCGGCAATGGATGCTCAACCAGGCATACGATGCCTTCCATGACCTTGCCGACGTGCTGGGCGTGCCGCCCAAAGCCATGAGCTTGAATGGTTCGCTGGGCTTGGGCTTCGGTTCCCGTGGCCGGGGCGGACGTGCCGCCGCGCATTTTGAGCCGGATTTGGTCGTCATCAACCTCACCAAGACACAAGGCGCAGGCAGCCTCGCGCACGAATGGTTCCACGCGCTCGACAACTACTTCAGCCGGATGCGTGAAGGCCGCGAGCACGAGTTCATCACCAACAAGCCGGAGGCCGACTATTTTGTGCTCAAAGGCACGCTGGCCGAACGGTGGCCGGGTCTCGCGAATATGTCAATCTCGCGCGCACGTCTGGAATCGAAGCGCAGTATATATCCGGACGAAGAGGTCTGGAATCCCGAAAACTGGGTTGCTGAACGCGGACACCCCGAAGGCGTGCGCTATGAGATGGAAGCCGCTTTCGGAAAACTGGTGAAGGCGCTGGACAAGTCCCAGATGGGCTTGCGCGCCGAGCTTCTGGACAAAGGCCGCAAGCCATACTGGAGCAAAACCATCGAACGCGCCGCGCGCTCGTTTGAAAACTACGTCATCGCCAAGCTCGATGACATGGGCTACCGCAACGACTTCCTTGCCAACGTCATCCCGCCCGAGTTCTTCCAACGCAATCCCGAACGCTATCCCTACCTGACGGCAAAAGAACTCCCGCCGGTCAAGGAAGCCTTCGATAACCTGTTCGCCACCGTCGAGACCCGCGAGACGGACAAGGGCGTGGCGCTGTTCAGCATGGCAGGGGAGGAAGAAGACGAGCAAGTGAAGGCCGACGTGCAAGCGTTCGCCAAGCAGGTGGACGCCATCTTTGCCGCAGGGAAAGCTACGCAGAACGTCCGGATGTTGAGCGAAACGCCGCCGGTTCTTGAAATGGTCGCAGGCGACAGCAAATCCGCGCAAGCTGCGCAAAAAGGCGGCATCTACATGTCTGCCCATACCTTCAGTCAGGCATTCACGCCCGAAGAGGAAGGCGGCCATCCAGACATGTGCGATTCGGAAATTTTCAAGCAGTTACCGCAAGCGTTGCGTAATCCGCTGGCAATCTTTGATCCGGTGAGAAGTAGTAAGGACTATGCCAAGCATCTTGGTAATGGCGACTTGATTTTTATGCTGGCTGTCAGGGACAAAAACGGCGCAACCATTGTTTTGCCGGTTTCTGTGTCAGCAGACAACAAGTATGGAACTACCGTTAATCTCGTGAAAACAGGTTATGGCAAAACCAACTTCAAAGGGGAGCCGTTTGACCTCTGGTTCTGGAAGATGGCTACAGAAAAAAACGCCGCCCGTTATATTGACGAGCAGCGTTTCATGGACTGGTTGAAATCCAGTGATGATTGTGAGCGTCGGCTGGGATACATCCGGGACTCATTTCCCTTTGGCCATACCAACGCTCACGGGAGGACTATATACCGGAAAAAAGATTTGCGCAAGTTCCAGGAAGAACTTGCCGAACGCAAGCGCATCGAAGCGCAGCAGGACAAAGAGCTTGATGCGTTGCGCAACGAGCAGGCGCAAGCTGGGGGTGAGGGTGAGCATCAACGGCTGGGTGCATCCGGGTCTACTTTCCCTTTGATCCATACCGACGATGCTCACGGCGACAGTATAAACGACAGCGGCGCGCAATTCTCCCTCGCGGGCGGTGCGTCTGGCGTGGATGCCTGGGCGATCAAGGAAGAGTTCGCCAACGCCTGCCGCGAGCACGGCCTGATCGTGAATCCCGAGGACATTGTTGCAGACGGCAGACGGCACCGTGTGCAGGCAGACGGCGACACGGCAGGCAAGATGAGCGCTTCCTACCGTCTGTTCCTGGACGGCAAGCCCGCCGGAAACATCAGCAATTTCAAAACCAGCGAGCACGTCATCTGGGTGACGAAGCAGCAAAACGCACCGAAGCTGACCCGCGAAGATCGCCAAGCCATCAAGGAGAAAGAGGAACGGAGAGAAATCGAAGAAGCGCAGCGGCACGAAGCGGCGGCACAGCAAGTTGCCCGCTGGCTGCAATCGTGCCCGCGCGTGCTCTGCGAGCCGACACCGTACATGCGCGCCAAACGCATCCAACCGCACGACGGCGAGTTTGGCGGCCTGCGCACGGACAAAACCGGTCAGAGCACCTACATCCCCATCCATGACGCGAACGGCAAAGTCTGGTCGTATCAAAAAATCTACGCGGACGGCAGGAAAATGTTTGCTGGCGGAAGCCAGATCGCCGGAAATTTCCACGCCGTCGGCGGCATGGCCGCATTGGACAAAGCATCGTCCATCGTCATCGCCGAAGGCTACGCCACGGCAGCCAGCTTGAGTGAAGTGCTCAAACAACCCACCGTCGCCGCCCTCAACGCAGGCAACCTGCGCATGGTCGCCTGCGTGCTGCGTCAACGCTATCCCGACAAACCCATCGTCATCGCAGGCGACGACGACTACCGCACGCAACTCAAAACCGGCCACAACACCGGACGCGAAAAAGCGCAAGTCGCTGCCGAAGCCGTCGGCGGCGTGGCGGTGTTCCCGAAATTCGCCCCCGGCGAGCGCGAGCGCGGCCTAACCGATTTCAACGATCTGGTCGTGCAAAGCAAGGTGAGCAGGCTGGATTGCCGCCATCAGGTGTTGCAGGCCGTGGCGAGAGCGCGATATGTGCTCACACACCCGGAAGCCGCCGATACACTGGCAGAGCAACAACGCCAGCGCGCGGCAGCCCCGCTCAGAATGGTTGGATGAGCAGGAAATCAACAAAGGGGCGCAGAAAGCGCCCCGTTTTTTTGCGGATCGACTGGCAGGGCAGGGGAGGGCGGTTGGGCGTGTTACGGGGTCATTTTCTGGAGAGCGTCTATCACCCTGCGGCAATGGTCGCTTTCTATGGCTTGCTGGTTTCGGATGGCATCTATCTCTCTGCGGAGTTTGGCGAGTTCAGCGGCTTGGAGGATGCGGAAAAAAATGTCGTGCAACAGAGTGTCGATTTCCGCTTCGTAGAATTGCGCGCAGTCTATCAGGCGGACGATTTTTTCCCAGCGCGGATTTCCTGCAACGGAAGGCTGGTCGGTGGCAGCCGTTGCTCGCCGTGGTGCTGCACGGCTGCCGCGACCTGCGATGAGCCAGTCCAGGCTCACGTTTGCAAGTTCCGCGATGCGAACGAGATTCTCCATCCCCGGTTTTTGCGCGCCGTCCAGGTACTTGCGAAGCACGGCTTCGCTGAAACCGGCGCGACGGGCAAACGAATTTCTAGATTCTTCCCCGATGACAGAGGCAAGACGAGCCGGAAAATCGTGCATTAGCCTACTTGGGCATGTTCTTCCGGCTGGATGCGAAGGTGCGCATCGGCGCGGCGCACCATGAGCGTATGCAGTTCCAGCAGGTGACAAGGCGAAATGCACTGTTCGCGGCCAAAGGTTTTTTCGACCGCCGTAACCGCGCATTCCAACGCGGCTTCGCGCGAGTGCATGGTTGGCAGCACTGACATAAAAATCAGGAGCCAAGCGGGAGGAATAGCGCCGCCGGTCAGGTAGCTTTCCACATCCTGTTTGAGGATGTTGAACAACGACCCAAACAGCCATTGACTGTACTCGCAGGCATCGTCCAGATGAAACCAGCCGCCGTAAATCGAGGCAAACATGCGCTGGCGTTCGTCGTCCGTCGCATCCAGAACCGTCTTGGCGACGACCGGCAAATCCGCCGTGCCGTATGCCATCCAATCGTCGTTGTATAGCGCATACAGCATGAGGATGCCGGTGTCCGTGATGTTCGCATTCTGCGCGACCATGCGCGCATACTTGCGCTGCGGCAAGCCGTAAGCGTGCGCGGCTTCCTGCTGGTTCATGAGCCACGCGCGGCGCGTGCATTCCAGATCGTAGGCATAGACATGCTGCGCAATCTGGGCGGGCAAGGACGGTGTGAGCATTGGATTCTCCTGTCTAAATTTCGTAGTTTACATAATGCCAATTATGGTACTTTCTTCGCCGCCCGTGTCCGGTCGCTGCGGCGGTCTGCATCGCTAGCGAGCTTGTCTCGGCGCTTGCGCGGCAGTAATGAGAACACCAACGGCCTGCTGCGCCAGTTCCTGCCCAAGAGCACGGATTTATCCACCGTCAGCCAGACGTACCTGAACCACATCGCCCGCCTGCTCAATGGTCGCCCCCGCAAAACCCTGAACTGACAAACGCCAGAGCAGGCAATGACAAAAGTCCTCGATCAATACGCTCAATCAACCGTTAATAAAAATGATTTCAAAAAATACAGAATATCTTCCACGACTTGACCATTTACGATTTCTTGCAGCAGCTTTAGTTGCAGCCTACCATTTCGGATATCATGCTATCCAACCGGGAGGACATAACCCGCTACTCATGATGATTAAAGAGGGGTATGGCGGCGTTAGTCTTTTCATGGTTCTTAGTGGTTTTATTTTCACCATAATTTGCTTAGGGAAGGAAATAGATTACAAATCTTTTGTTTTTAATCGACTTCTTAGAATCTATCCTTTGTATATATTTTTTGTGTTTGTGGCTATATTTTCAGGGGGCAGAAGAGTTGATTTTACTTCATTTCTCGCGCTTGCGACATTTATGGGAAACCTCGGAGGAGTAAAGCTCACAAAATTTCAGCATATTTGGACCATCATGGTCGAGTTTCAGTTTTATTTAATATTTCCTTTTATTGTCGGTTTTTTTGGCAAAAAAGGATTCTTTTATGCTCTTGGAATCATTGGGATAGCCGTCTTGATGCGTTTGTTTGTCTTTCTGATGGATGGCACTGTGCAAGACGCGGCTTACTGGACAATTCTTGGCCGCTTCGACCAATTTTCTATGGGGATGATTATTGCTGCTATATACAAGAAACATAAATCTTTATTTTCTCAACCAATCTGGCTTCTACTGTCTTGTGTTGCCCTTGTTGGGTGGGTTTTTACTTTTAGAAAGTGGTGTGGCGGCTATTTTGGAGAGGGATCTCCTAACAGTACTAGCACTGCATGGATAATTGGTCCGACTGTAGAAGCCATGGTCTATGGGGTAGTTGTTTTGGCCTACTTGCATCAAAAATGGAGCTTTCCCGCGCTTGTTGATAAATCAATGTCATACCTTGGAACCATTAGTTACTCGATTTATATGTGGCATTTTCCTATTGTGGGAATTGCCAGAAAGTTCTATCACATTTTACCGTTCAATTCGTTTTGGTTGAATTTTTGTCTCGTGGTCTTTCCCGGAATCATTTTGATCAGCAGTCTTTCGTATCACATAATTGAAAAACCATTCTTTTCATTAAGAACTGTTTATATTAGGAAACAGCCCTCTCAATGAGTGCATTACACCATTCCTGCGCTTGGGCTTCTCGTTCCTTGTCTGCTGCCATCGCTTTGTACCCATCTTCCAGCGCCGCGTTGGTGTTGGTTACCAGCGGGCGGATCTGGTCTTCGATGAACTTGGCGATTTTCACGCGCCCGACCAGCCGATGCAGACCATCGTAGACCGCTTCATCCAGCGTAATCGTCAGTCTGCGTTGCATGGCGTTCTTCCTCCCTCGTGATACGTAATGCGCATTATGCGTTGGCTGCAAGTGCTTGCCAAGCCGCTTGCGCGGGGTGGCGAGCACCCTGCTCCGCCGCGCTTTTCTGCCTTCCGTGTCCGCGCTTTCCGTACATGGTGCGCAACACGAAACGGCAGCCCTTACCCGTGGCTGCCGTTTTTTCGTCTGGCGGGTGGCGGACGGTGGCGCATGGCTCGGCTAGAATGGCTGTTTTGTGAAATGGTGCGAGGCGAATGGCATGAAAGACGAAAAAAAACCCGATCCGGATGTGATTCATCCCATCCCCGGATATGAAAACGAAATCTACGTCAAGCCGACGATTACCCGACCGGACATTCTCGTGGGTGAATTTACCTATATCGCGGATGCGGAATTTGAGCGCCATGTGACGCATCATTATCCGTGGCTGGGCGACCGTCTGATTATTGGCAAGTTCTGCCAGATTGCAGCGGGCGTGGAATTTGTGATGAATGGCGCGAATCATCAGATGAATGTAGTCTCGACGTTTCCGTTCTACACGCTGGAAGGCTGGGAAATGACGCCGCCTGCGCCAGCGGATTTGCCGTACAAGGGCGATACGGTGATTGGCAACGATGTCTGGATTGGGCAAAACGCCGTGATTTTGCCGGGCGTGCGCGTGGGCGATGGCGCAATCATCGGCGCTCATGCCGTGGTAGGCAGCGATGTTGCGCCCTACTCCATCGTCGTCGGCAATCCGGCACGCTTGCTGCGCAAACGCTTTGACGATGCGCTGATTGCATTGCTGCTCGCTTTCCGCTGGTGGGACCGCAGCGTGGAGGAAATCAACCGCCTGATTCCGCTATTGACCAGCAGCGATCTGGAAACCGTGCGGCGGGAAATTCAGGCGCGGCTGTAAGACGCGACGGCGGCGCTTGCCGTGCAAGCCCGTTAGCCGACCGGATACGGTGCGAATCGTGCCTGATTTTCGTCGATGGCCAGCGGTTTGCCGATGGTGGGAAAGGCGCGCTGCGGGCAGTTGGCGCGGGGGCAGACTTTGCAGCCGGCGCCGATGGGGGTGAAGCCTTCGCGGTCTTTGAGGTTCAAGCCTTTGCTGTAGACCAGCCGTTCGGCGTGGCGCACGTCGCAGCCTAGTCCAATGGAAAACGTTTTGCGCGCGGAGCCAAAGCCGCCATAGCCGCGCGAGACGCTGCGGGCAATCCATAAATAGGCGCGCTCGTCGGGCATCGCCGCCAGTTGGGTGAGCACGCGCCCGGGCTGGGCGAAGGCTTCGTAGACGTTCCACAAGGGACAGGTGCCGCCGATACGCGAGAAGTGAAAATCGGTGGCGGACTGGCGCTTGGAAATGTTTCCGGCGCGGTCGACGCGCACGAAAAAGAAGGGTACGCCGCGCGCTGCCGGGCGTTGCAGGGTGGAGAGACGGTGGCAGGTGGTTTCAAATTCAACGCCAAAGGCGCGCCCTAGCAGTTCAATGTCGTAGTGCAAGAGTTCTGCCTGTTCCAGAAATTGGCCGTAGGGAAGAATCAGCGCGCCAGCGAAATAGTTTGCCAGACCGATGCGTGCCAGGCGGCGGGCTTCGTCGCTTAACAATCGCGCTTGCGCGACGATGGCGTCAATCACTTCGCCCGCTTCCAGAAAGGCGATTTGC
>JAFZMK010000333.1 GCA_017553285.1 Rhodocyclaceae bacterium | reverse complement strand
CCATGTGCAGGCAGCACTGGCGCTGGCGGCGCGCTGTGAATTGCCGGTCGTCGCCACGCATCCGGTGCAGTTTTTGCGCGCGGACGATTTTGAAGCGCACGAAGCGCGGGTGTGCATCGCGCAGGGCAACGTGCTGGATGACGCGCGCCGCCCGCATGACTTTACCGCGCAGCAGTATTTCAAGACGCAGGCGCAAATGGGCGAACTGTTTGCCGACCTGCCCGAGGCGCTGGAAAACACGCTGGAAATCGCGCGCCGCGCTTCGCTCACGCTGCAACTGGGCAAGCCCTCGCTGCCGCAGTTTCCGACGCCGGAGGGCATGTCGCTGGACGATTTTCTCGTGCAGCAGGCGCGCGAAGGGCTGGAAGAACGCCTCGCCGTGCTCTATCCCGACGCGCAGGAGCGCGAACAGCAGCGCGCGCGCTACGAAGAGCGGCTGCGCTTTGAGCTGGACACCATCATCCAGATGGGCTTTCCGGGCTACTTCCTGATTGTGGCGGACTTCATCAACTGGGCAAAACGCAACGACGTGCCCGTCGGCCCCGGGCGCGGTTCCGGTGCCGGTTCGCTGGTCGCCTACTGTTTGCGCATTACCGACCTGGACCCGCTGGCCTACGCGCTGCTCTTCGAGCGTTTCCTCAATCCCGAGCGCGTCTCGATGCCCGACTTTGACATCGACTTCTGTCAGGACAAACGCTATCAGGTCATCGAATACGTGCGCCAGCGGTATGGCTCGGATGCGGTCAGCCAGATTGCCACCTTCGGCACGATGGCGTCCAAGGCCGTGGTGCGCGACGTGGGGCGCGTGCTGGGCATGTCTTACGGGCTGTGCGACCGTCTGTCCAAACTCATCCCGCTCGAAGGCCCCAAGCCGGTGTCCCTGTCGCGCGCCTACGAGCTGGAACCGCAGATTGGCGAGATGATGGAAGACGAAGGCGACGGCGACGCCGTGCGCGAATTGTGGCGGCTGGCGCAACCGCTGGAAGGGCTGTGCCGCAACGTCGGGATGCACGCCGGCGGCGTGCTGATTGCGCCGGGCAAGATTACCGACTTTTGCCCCGTCTATCTGGCAGACGGCAACGACGCCGTGCCGGTGTCGCAATTCGACAAGGACGACGTGGAAGCCGTTGGTCTGGTGAAATTCGACTTCCTCGGCCTGCGCAACCTCACCATCATCGACCTGGCGCTGCGCTATATCGAACGCATGGAAGGCACGCGCCCCGATTTGATGGCGATGCCCTTCACTGACCCCGCCACCTACCAGATTCTGAAAGATGCCAACACCACGGCGGTCTTTCAGGTGGAATCAGAAGGCATGAAGCGCCTGCTGCAAAAGCTCGGCCCCGACCGCTTTGAAGACATCATCGCCGTGCTCGCGCTGTACCGCCCGGGGCCGCTTGGTTCCGGCATGGTCGATGATTTCATCCTGCGCAAAAAAGGTCAGCAAAGCATCGACTACTTCCACCCCGCGCTGCAAGCCTGTCTGGAACCCACCTACGGCGTCATCGTCTATCAGGAACAGGTGATGCAAATTTCGCAGATTATCGGCGGCTACACGCTGGGCGGCGCCGACATGCTGCGGCGCGCGATGGGCAAGAAAAAGGCTGAAGAAATGGCGCGCCACCGCGAAATCATGCGCAAGGGCGCGCGTGAAAACGGCTATGACGAAGCGCTGGCCATGCAGTTGTTCGACCTGATGGAAAAATTCGCCGAATACGGCTTCAACAAGTCGCACACCGCCGCCTACGCCGTGCTCACCTACCAGACCGCCTGGCTCAAGGCGCACCACTGCGCCGCCTTCATGGCAGCGACGATGTCCTCGGACATGGACAACACCGACACCGTCAAAGTCTTTTATGAAGACGCCACCTCCGCGCGCAACGGCCTCACCGTCGAAGCGCCGGACGTCAACGTCGGGCAATACTTCTTTGAACCCATCGACCGCACGCGCATCCGCTACGGTCTGGGGGCAATCAAGGGCGTCGGACGCCCGGCGGTGGAAGCGATTCTGGCAGCGCGCGAAGCCGGTGGCGCGTTTCGCGATTTGTTCGATTTTTGCCAGCGCATTGACCGCCACCAAGCCAACCGCCGCGTATGCGAAGCCCTGATTCGCGCCGGCGCGCTGGACGCACTGCCCGGCCACGCCAAGCGCCACCGCGCCGAATTGCTTGCCAACCTGAACGCCGCCTTTGAAGCCGCCGACCAGGCCGCCGCGCACGCCGGGCAGGGCGGTCTGTTCGACGACTTGCCCGAAGCCGAAAGTCTGGCAGTCGCCTGGACGCCCGCCCGCCCGTGGGACGCCCGCCGCCGCCTGCAAGAAGAAAAAACCGCCATCGGCTTCTACCTTTCCGGTCACCCGTTCCAAGCCTTCCGCGAAGAAGCGCGCCATTTTGCGCCGCGCCCGCTCAAACAACTCACCGTCACCGAACGCGGCGCCACCACGCGGCTGGCAGGCATCGTGATGAACGTGCGCACGCGCATGGGCAATCGCGGCAAGATGGCGTTCGTCACGCTCGATGACGGCAGCGCCGCGCACGAAGTCTGCGTCTATGCCGAGACCCTGGAAGCCTTTCGCGGCAAGATTGTCACCGACAACCTGCTGGTCGTCGAAGGCAAAGTCTCGCAAAGCGAATTTAACGGCGAAACGGGCTTTCGCATCGTCGCCGACCGCCTGCTGGACCTGGCGGACGCCCGCGCCGGTTTTGCCGCCGCGCTCACCTGTCACATCAATCTGGACGAACTACCCGCGCCGCAAGACTTCGCCCGCCGCCTGCACGAACAACTCGCCGCAGCCCGCTGCGAAGATGGCACGCCGCTGCGCTTTTGCTGCGAATGCACGCTCCCCGACGCCCACCGCGCCCGCGCCCGTTTCCCCGCCCACCCCGACTGGCGCCTGCGCCTGGACGAGGCCACCCTCAGCACCCTGCACGAAACCCTGCCCGAATGCACGCTGCGCATTGACTACACCAACTGACGCGCGCCGCGCCTAGCTGCGCCCGCGCGCCCCTCTCCGTCACGGCATCAAAGTGCCTCTACGTCGCCGCACCAATGGGCGGCGACGTGGGGAGAAATTTTTTTGTCCGGCGTCGCGTCCTCCGCCGCCATTGCGTCCTACCGCGTGCGCCGATTCACCCTGCAACCGTTTCGGGCGAATGATTATTCGCCTCCTACTGGTTGCGGCGCGTTTGTTGTGACCTGTTCTGTGCGCGGCTGCATCCTGACCGTTGGGGGCAAACGCCCTCCCTGTGCCGGCTTATTCACAGGTG
>JAFZMK010000332.1 GCA_017553285.1 Rhodocyclaceae bacterium | reverse complement strand
GGGTGTTCGCGCCGGATGAAAACGACGCGCACCGCGACCACGTCGCCGTGGCACTGGCCGCCCAACGCGCCTGCGGGCAATGGGCGCAGCAGGGCAACGCGCTGCGCGGGTTTGCGTATGAAATCTGGTCGCCCATTGCGGCGGATGCGTTTGTGGCTTTGCCTGCGGAGGCATTGGGGCGCAAGCAGGCGGCGGTAGCAGCGTATGCGTTGCCGTTACGCTATGTGGATTATCGTGTGGGTATTGAGGGTTTGCTTCGCTATCGTGCGCTGTCTGTTGGCCAGACAGCGGCGGAAATGTTCCGCGAGTGGGTGGCGGTGAAAAATCATTTCTCTTTGCAACGTGCAGCGCATCCAGATGTTGTGCGAGAAGAGGGCGGGGAAAGGAGTGCGGCTGCTCCTCGCTGGTATGCGCGCGCGGTGCGTGCGGAAGACTACGCAGAAATGGCGGCGCTGTTTGTCGGTGCCTTCGGGCATGAAATGCCGCAGGCGCTGTGGCGCTGGAAATATTGCACGGGCTTGGGCACAGCGCGCTTTGCTTGTTTGCGTGATGGCACGGCGGTGGCGCATTACGGTGGCTGGTCGCGCCCAACGAGGATGGCGGGAAAGATGGTGCGGGCGTTGCAGGCTGCGGATGTACTGGTACGCAGTGACCAGCGCGGCTTCCACAACGGGCCGATGGTGGTCAGTGCCAATGCGCTGTTTGACGAAGAGATTGGTGAAAACAAGGCGCACGCCTTCGGCTTTGCTTTTCCTACGCTGCGCATGGAAAGGCGGTCACTGAAAGTTGGTTTGTATCAAGTGGGAAGCGATGTGCTGGAACTGCGCTGGCCGTGTCGCATGATGCGTCCGGACTGGCGCGTGCAGGTGCGGGAAATGAACGACTGGTCGCAAGCGCATTTTGATGCGGCGGCCAACGCTGCCTGGCAAGCGATGGCTGCCGATTTTGCAGCAGACGCTTTGGGCGTGCGCGATGCGCAGTGGCTGCGCTATCGCTATCTGGAACACCCGCTGAACCGCTATCACCTGCTGGCGGTGCAAAATCGTCTGGGCAGGGGCGTGTGCGGCATCGCGGTGTTGCGTGCGTTAGAAGGCGGCGCGTTTGAATTGCTGGACTTGATTGGCGCGCGCCGCCAGTTTCCGCGCCTTGTGCGTGCGGCGCGGCGCTTTGCGGCAACGCTGGGCGGCACGACGCTGTTTGGTTGGTTTGCCCGCAACAACAGCGCAGCGCTGGAACAGACGGAAGCGGTTGAGGCGAGTGTGCCGAATATGCGCCAAGTATTTGCGGCTTGCCGTGAGCCGCTGCTGAGTGAGCTGCGCCGCATCTGGTGGTTTTCTTCCGGCGATATGGATTTTCGCTGAGGCGCAGCGTATGCCCGCAAACAAGCCCCGCGTGCTGTTTGTTTTGCCCGCCACGGTAATGGGCGGGGCGGAAATCCGTTTGCTCAACATGCTGGGCGCGTTTTCGCGCATCAAGCCGGTGCTGCTGGCGCACCGCGCCTTGCCCGGGATGATGGAAAGCGGACAGGCGGCGTTTTTTCTGGATGACTACACGCATCATCCCGACCCAAACCCGTTCGATGTACAGAACATCGTGCGCCATGCGCGGGCAGTGCGCGCCGTGGCGCGCCAGTGTCGTCCTGCACTGACTTTCGGCTGGCTGCATCACGGTGCGATGTTCGTGCGCATGGCGAAATGGCTGGGGATGCCGGGCAAAACCGCCGGCTGTGTGCTGGGGCCGATCCATACCTGGTACTGCAATCGGGGCATGGTACCCAACCGCAGCGAACGTTTTTTCTTCTGCGCCATCAGCCGCTGGCTGGATGTGCTGGTCACGCCCTCGAATGGCGTGCGCGAGGAGTTGATTGCGCATTTTCACGGCAAGCCGGAACGGATTCGGGCGATTTATAACGGCGTTGATCTGGAACGGGCGCAGCGGCTGGCACTGGCGACGGATGTCGCCGTGCCGCCAAAAACCCGCCCGCGCATCGTCAGCGCCGGACGCCTGGGGCCGGACAAGGGGTTTGAAGTGTTGCTGGAAGCCCTGGCGCGGCTGGTGCCGCAGGTCGATTGCGAACTGATGCTGCTGGGCGAG
>JAFZMK010000331.1 GCA_017553285.1 Rhodocyclaceae bacterium | reverse complement strand
GGCAGATTTCCTCATCATCGTCCGCCAGCAACACCGGCACGTGCTCATCCCAACGCGCTTCCAGTTGCGCATCGGCATCCACGTCCAGCACTTGCAGCGGCACGCCCAGTTCGGCGGCCAGCGGGTTCAGCGCGGCTTCCATTTCATGACACAGATGACACCAGCGGCGCGAAAGCAGCCGCAAGCCGCGCGCCTTCATCGTTCTTCCTCCGCTTCGCGGCGCACCAGTTGCCATTGCGGGGCAGACGCAGGCAGCAGGCGCGGCGCCAGCAAACCAAGCAGCAAGCCTGCCGCAGCGCCTTGCACCGCGCCATTTTCGCCGCCCGCCGCCGTGCCCAGGATTGCACCAGCAAGCAACAGCAGCAGCGGCGCGCCATAGCCCAGCGCCGCCGAACGCAGCAGCGCCGCGCGCGGCCACAGCAGCCACACCGCATCGCCCACCTGCCAGTGCCCTTGCGCCAGCGGCAGTTCTACTTCACCGTCTTTGCCGTGCCCGAACAGGCGCGTCAGCGATACCGCCTGACAGCCGCCCGGCTCATGGCAGCGCCCGCAGCCACCGGCGCGCGCCAGCAGCCGCAGACGCACGCGCGCGTCCTCGCAGGCCAGCACAACACCGGCCAGACGCAGCATGGCATCTGCATTTTCTTCGCCGGAACAGGCCGGGCGCGCGCAGCGATTCATGTCCACAACAATGTACAAAAACACCAAAGCCGCGAAGTATAGCCGCACACGCGGCGCGCGCGCCGGGCAAACGCCACAAACGCGCGCGCGTTTTTGCTTTACGCCTGTTCGTACAACAGCGCGCCGAGCGCCGATTGCAGCGCACCGGCGACACCATCGGCACCGTAAAAGTCCGCGCCCGCCCCCGCTTCGCTGGCAAGCCTGCCCAGATAGGCGTTGGCGACGGTTTCCTGCAAGGCTTCGTCGTCCATTTTGCGCAGGATGGCGTCCACCTCGTCCAGATCTTTCTTTTCGCGCTGCTGCGAATCCCGCAGGCGCTCGCGCAGCATACGGGCGGCGTTGCGCAGGCTGGTTTTGACCTCGTCAATTACCTGCGACATGTCGACGTCATCCGACTCTTTGCTGCGCGGCGTCTGCCCTGCGGCGCGGCTGGCGTCTGTGCCTTCGGTCTGGGCGGCATTCTGTGCCGCCGCTTGCGCATCCTCGCTGGCTTCCTGCGCCGCTTGCGCGCCCTCTTCGGCTTGCCGTTCGGCTTCGCGGGCAGTTTGTTCGGCCTCGGCTGCCTGCGCGGCAGCTTGTTCCGCGCCCTCGCAGGCTTCGCTGGCTTCGCTGCCCTCGCTGCCTTCCGCGCCCTCGCCCGGTGCCGCAATCGTCGCGCCCACTGCGGCGGCAATCGCGCCCAAATCCACGCCGCCGCCTGCGCCCTCGCCGCCTTCGTTGCAGTTTTTGAGTTCGCGCACCGCTGCCGCCAGTTGTTTGGCGATGTCTTTGAGTTCGCGCGCCGTGCTTTTGGCAAAGCTGCGGGAAATCGGGCCGTTTTTCGCCAGCACGCCTTCCAGTTGCTTGACGCGGTCGCGCAGCGAGACAATCTTTTGCTGCGCCGCACGCTTGCGCGCCTTGGCGGGCGTGACTTCCGCATCCTGCAACTGGCTCAGTTGCTTCATCGCCTCTTTCATTTCCTTCAACTGCTTGGCCAGCGGCGAATCTTCCTGCTGCTTGCGCGCCGCCGCCTGCTGCATGGTGCGCGCCGCAAGACTTTGCGCAAACAGCGCGTTTTGCTGGTTACGCGCCCGCCCCATCGCCGCCGCGTTGCTGAACGCCGGCGCAGCCCCCAGGGAAAGATTGGAAAAATTGTTGTTTATCATGGCAGTATCCCCCTCAATCCAGTCTGTATGTTTTCTCGGTCAACAAGTTAACGGCGTGATGTTACAAAACTTGAAGCATTTTTTTGCAGCTCACGAAAACGCATCGCAACAGGCCGCAAACGTTATAATCGCCGTCTTTCCTTTTCCCTACATTTCCTTCAGGAGCACGCAGCATGGGCTTTCTTGCTGGCAAACGCATCGTCGTCACCGGAGTTTTGAGCAACCGTTCCATCGCCTATGGCATCACCCAGGCCATGCAGCGCGAAGGCGCGGAGCTGATTCTGACCTATCAGGGAGAGCGCTTTCGCGAGCGGGTCGGAAAATTTGCGGAAGAATTCGGCGCCGTTGCCACCGTGCAGTGCGATGTGCAAGATGACGCCACCATCGCCGCCCTCACCGACACGCTGGCAAAACAATGGGGCTACGTCGACGGGCTGGTGCACTCGATTGCCTTCGCGCCCTCGCAAGCGCTGGAAGGCGATTTTCTGGAAGGTTTTTCGCGCGAAGCCTTCCGTGTGTCGCAGGAAATTTCGGCGGGCAGTTTCCCGCTGCTGGCCAAAGCCGTGCGCCCGCTGATGCAGGGGCGCAATGGTTCGCTGCTCACGCTCACCTATCTGGGCGCGGTGCGCACGATGCCCAACTACAACATCATGGGCATGGCAAAAGCCAGTCTGGAAGCGTCGGTGCGCTACATGGCGGGCAGCCTGGGGCCGGAAGGCACGCGGGTCAACGCCATTTCCGCCGGCCCCATCAAAACGCTGGCTGCCAGCGGCATTGGCAGTTTCAGCAAACTGCTGGCGTTCAACGCCCACAACGCGCCGCTGCGCCGCAATGTCACCATCGAAGAAGTCGGCAACGCGGCGGCCTTTTTGTGTTCCGACCTTGCCAGCGGCATCACCGGCGAAGTGCTCTATGTCGATGGCGGCTTTAACACCACGGCATTGGGCAACGCACAGCCGCTGCCCTGATTGGCACCGCCGCAGCCTGCGGCGGTTTTCTTTTTGCGGCACAGAAAAGCGGATACGGACGCACCTGTCATGACCAAGCTCACCCTTCACTACTGCCCCGGCACCTGCTCGTTTGTGCCAATGCTGGCGCTGGAACTGGCCGGCGCGCCCTATACCGCGCACCTCGTCGATTTACGCAAAGGCGAGCACAAAACGCCCGAATACCTTGCCATTCACCCTGCCGGGCAAGTGCCCGCGCTTTCGGTGAATGACGTGCACCTCACCCAGATTGTCGCCATCGTCGATTATCTGGCGGGGCAGTTTCCCGCCGCGAACATCCTGCCTGCCGAACCGCTTGAACGCGCCCGCGCGATGGCTACCTTGCTGTGGTTTAACGGCACGGTGCACAGCACCTTCGGGCGCGTCTTTCATCCCGAAGGCTGCGCGCCGGATGCCGCCACGCAAGCTGCCGTGCGCACGGCGGCGACGGCGCAGTATGCGGCGCTGCTGGATGAAATCGAAGCGCGCTATCGCGCCGCGCAGCAGGCCGGTGCGCCGTGGTTGAGCGGTGCGCACGCCGGTGTGCTCGATGCCTACGCGCTGTGCTGCGTGCGTTGGGGTGAGCTGGCGGGCATTGCCGCCGCCGACCGCCCGCACCTGCTCGCACAACTGCGCAAACTGGGCGACGAAGCCGCCTTTGCCCGCGCCCTCGCCCGCGAAGGGCTGCCGCTGCCGTAGGCGGCGCGCGCGTCTTTTTGATTCCGCCACGGGAGAGCCTCCATGCGCCTTTTGCACACCATGATTCGGGTGGGACAACTGGAACGTTCCATCGACTTTTACACCCGCGTGCTGGGTATGCAGCTCATCCGCCGCACGGAAAACCCGCAATATCGCTATTCGCTGGCCTTTCTCGGCTTTGAAGCCAACCCCGCGCAGGCAGAAATTGAACTGACCTGGAACTGGGATACCGACCACTACAACCTGGGCGACGGTTTTGGTCACATCGCCATCGCCGTGCCTGATTGCGCTAGCGCCGTGCAGCGCATTCGCGAAGCGGGCGGCAAAATCACGCGCGAAGCCGCGCCGGTCAAAGGCGGCAATCACGTCATCGCCTTTGTGGAAGACCCGGACGGCTACAAAATCGAACTCATCGAGCGCGACCCCGACGCCCCGCTGCAACAGTCCTGATGCCGCCTGCTGTGCCGCTGCCCTCTGCCCGCTTCCGCCCGCCTGCCGCCGCGCCCGCCCGCCCGCGCGGCTTCACCCTGATTGAAGTGCTCATCGTGCTGCTCATCCTCGGCATCGCGCTGGCGGGCGTGAGCCTCAGTATCGACGGCTTTGCCGCGCGCGACACCCGCATGGCGCTGGAACGTCTGCGCTTTACGCTGGAAGCCTGCGCCGAGCGCGCGCAACTGCGCGGCCAGCCGCTGGCCTTTGAACTGCTCGCCGACGGCTATCGCTTCAGCGTGCAAGAGGCCAACGGCAAATGGGTCGCGCTGGATGAACCGCCCGTATTCACCGAACGCCTGCTGCCCGCGCCGCTTGCCTGGGCGGGGTTGAGCACGGAAGAAGACCCGAACGGCACCAGCCAGCGCATCGTCTTTCGCTCGGAACCGCCCCGTTTTCAGTTGCACCTGAACACGGATGGTGCGCCCGTCACCTTCAACGGGCGCGCCACCGGCGCAGTCGAACGTCTCGACGGAGTGCAACCATGATGCCGCCGCAAAGTGCCCGTCCTCGCGGTTTCACCCTGCTGGAATGCCTCGTCGCCTTGTCCGTGCTGGCCATTGCGCTGACCGCCGCGCTGGCTGCGGTCAGCAACACCATCCGCAACACCGAGCGCCTGCGCGAACACACCCTCGCCGCGTGGGTGGCGCACAACCATCTGGCAGAGTTGCGCAGCAAAGGCGCGTTTCCCGAACTGGGCATCGTCGAAGGGCAAACGGAACAAGGCGGCGTGCGCTGGCTGTGGCAGCAGCACACGAAAGCCACACCCAACTCGATGTTCCGGCGCGTCGATGTCACCATCCACCGCGCCGGTTCGCAGGAAACCCTCACCCGCGTCACCGGCTTTGTCTACCGCCCCTTGCGTTAAGGTCGCCCGCCCATGTTCCGCCCGCCGTCTGCCGCCGCCTGCCGCACCGCTGCCCGCCAGCGGGGGCTGACGCTGATTGAACTGCTCATCGCGCTGGCAATTTTCGCCCTCATCGGCACGCTCACCTGGCGGGCCAGCAGCCAGCTTCTTCTCAGCAAGGAAGGGCTGGAACGCGAACACGAACGCTGGCGCGAAATTGAGCGCGCCTTGCTGATTGTCGAAAACACCCTGCTGCAAACCGCCGCCCCGTCCACCATTCAAGGCTACGGCAACCGCGCGCCAGCGCTGATCTGGCACACCGACGGCGGGCAAAACCGGCTGGAAGTCCTCTCGCTTGCCGCCCGCGCCGCCCCGCGCCGCAGCTATTTTGTGCTGCAAGGCGACACGCTCTACTGGCAGCGCCATCCTGAGCGTTTCACCCACCGCCTGCCGCCACCCGAAAGCGACCCGCTGCTGACCGGCGTGCGCAGCGTGCGCTGGCGCTTCTGGCACTCGCTCCTCGGCTGGCAAGACCGCTGGCCGCCCGAACAAAGCGAAAAACAATTACTGCCCACCCTGCCCGATGCCATCCGCATTGAACTGGAACTGACCGACCTTGGCACACTCACCCGCACCTATGCCCTGCGCTGATGCCCGGCGCGAAGCGATGCGCGGCAGCGCGCTGATTCTCGCCCTCATCACCGTCTTTCTGGCAACCAGCATCAGCGCTGCGCTGATTGCCAGCCTCGGGCGCAATATTGATACCGCCAGCGCGCTGCAAGACCAGCGCCAGGCGCGGCTGCTGGCGCGCGGCGCCGTCGACTGGGCGCGCAACGTGCTCTCGGACGACAAACGCCGCACCAACGTCGATCACCTGCAAGAACTATGGGCGGTCGACATCCCGCCGCTGCCCGTCGACGACGCGGGCGAAGAAGGCGAAGTGGCCGGTCGCATTCAAGACCGTTCCGGGCTGTTCAACCTCAACACCCTCGTCACCGGCGAAAAAGGCGATGATTCCACGCGCCCCCAATTCGCCCGCCTGCTCATGGCGCTGGACGTGCCCGAAGGGCAGGCAAACGCGCTGGCAAACCGGTTGCAACAGGCGCTGGTGCCTGCCACGCAAACCGCGCCCGACGACGGCTTGCCCCACTCGCCGCTGGTCGACCCGCTGGAACTTGCCAGCGTGCCCGGCTTTGACAACGAACTCATCGAGCGCCTGCTGCCCTTTGTCACCGCCCTGCCCGCCGAAAACAGTAAAATCAACCTGAACACCGCGCCGCCGGAAATCCTCTTTGCCGTCACCGAAAATCTGAGCATGGAAGCCGCCCGCCGTCTGTCCGCCGAACGCGAACACGCCTGGTATCGTACTGTGGGAGAATACGGCCAACACCTGCCCAGCGGCGCGCGCCTGATCAGCCAGGTCACCTGCGACACCAACAGCCGCTATTTTCTCGTCACGGCGCGCGCGCGCAGCGCCAGTGCCACCGTCAGCATCGAAGTCTTACTGGATCGCACCGAAAACTGGCCCACCATCCTATGGCAAAAACTCCTCTGAACACCGCCGCCCGGCTGCTGCTCTATCCGGGCGAACACTGGCCGCAAGACAATGCCGCCGTGCGCTGGCACACGCTGGACGCGCACGAAAACGTCCTCGCCCGTGGCGAAAGCGCCCCCGCACACTGGCCACCGGCGCGTGAGACCATCGTCGTCCTCAGCGCCAGCCAAAGCCTCGCGCTGCAACTCAAACTGCCGCCCGGGCAGCGGCGCGAAGAAGAAAAACTGCTGCGCTACGCGCTCGAAGAACACATCATCGGCGACATCGACGAACAACACATCACGCCGCTGCGTCGGCGCAATACCGACGGCGGCGTACTGGTCGACGTGCTGGTCACGCACCGCGCGCGTCTGCAACAAATCGTCGCGCAACTCACCGCGCTGGGTCGCGCGCCCGCGCGCGTCATCAGCGAACTGCAACTGGCCGCCGCGCCGCGCGCCGCTGTCGCCACGCTCACCGAAGCGGGCGAAGGCTGGCTGCTGGCGCTGCCCGACGCACCCGCCCAGTTCATCGACACCGCCAGCCTGACCGACAGCCTGCCTGCCCTGCTGCCTGCCGAAGGCATCGAAAAGCTCATCCTTCACCCGCGCACCGCACGCGCGCGCCCGGCGCTGAATTTGCCGCTGCCCAGCGAACTGGCCGTGCGCCCGCAACGCATGGACGAACCCGCGCGCATTCTCGCCGCCACCAACCTGCTGCACGGCACCCTGCGCGCGCAAAACCAGCCCGGCGCATTCGCCGCCCTGCGTCTGCCGCTGGCGATTGCCGCCGGTGCTGCCGCCATTGGCCTGCTCGCACTGCTCGCCGACACGCTCTGGCAGCGCAGCCAACTCTCCGGCCTGCACAGCCGCATGGCGCACCTGCTCACCAGCGCCCTGCCCAACACCCCGCCCATCGACCCGCCCGCCCAGCTCGCCCAGGCATTGAACGGCGCACGCGGCGCGCACGGCATCGCGCGCAGCGATGACTTCCTGCCCCTGCTCGCCGCCTACGTCAACGCCAACGGCCCGGGCGCCACGGGCAGTCTGCAAAGTCTGGAATACGCCAATGGCCGCCTCACCCTCAACCTGCGCGCCGACCAGCCCGAACCCGAGCAATTCCAGCAGCGCCTGCGCACGCGCGGCTATCGTGTCGAAGCGCAAACGCCCATCACCTTCACCCTCGCCCCGCAGCCATGACCCATCCCCTCGCCGCCCCACTTGCCCGCCTTCAGCCGCGTGAGCGCCGCCTCGTTGTCGTGGCGCTGGCCGTCATTGCCGCCGTCGCCCTCGTCACACTGGCTGAATGGCTGTGGAAAGAACAGCAACGAGTTGCCGAGCGCCTGCCGGTTGCCCGCGCCCAGCTCGCCCGTATGCAGGAAGACACCGCCGAACTGCTGCAACTCAACCGCACCCCGCCACCCGCCCCCATCGCGCTTGCTGCCGCCCAGCAAGCCGCGCAAGCCGCCGCCAGCGCGCGCGGGCTGGAACTGACCATCGCGCCGCAAAACGACGCCCTCACCGTCACCGGCTCCGTCGCCGTCCCCGCCCTGCTCGACTGGCTCGCCGCGCTCGCCACCAGCCAGCAACTGCGCGCGCAATCGCTCGTCCTCAAGCCCGAAAGCGGCACCGACGGCAAAATGCGCCTGGAAGCCCGTCTGGTTGCCGGGCAGAGCACCCCGCAATGATTCGTCGCGCCCTGTTCGCGCTCGCGCTCGTCGCGTTCTTTGCCCTTGCCGGACTGCCCGCCGTCTGGATGGACACGCTGCTTGCCCGCGCCAGCCACAACGAACTGCGTCTTGCGCAAACCGAAGGCAGCTTCTGGCACGGTCAGGGCACGCTGGCGCTGCCCAGCGCCGACCGCCGCCAATGGCTGCCCGCAAGCCGCATTGAATGGCGCTTCTCCCTGCGTCTTGCCGGTCTGGAACTCACCTTGCGCGAAGGCACGCACCCGCGCCTGCGCCTGATTGCCGGGGTGAGCGGTTTTCGTCTGGAACAACTGGAACTGGACACCCCCATCGCGCCGCTTGCCGCCGCCGTCCCCCACCCGCTTGCCCGCGCCGCCTGGCAAGGGCATTTGCTCGCCACCTCGCCGGGGCTGGCGTGCCGCTGGAACCACGAATGCGAAGGGCGTCTGGAACTGCAATGGCACAACGCCAGCGCCGCCATCCTGCCCGGACGCGCCTTCGGCTCGCATCGCGGCATCCTGCAAGCGGCAGGCAAACGTTTCGACATCACGCTGGACACCCTCGAAGGTCAAACCCGTCTCGACGGCCACGGCACCTACTGGCCGGCGCAAAACCGGCTGGAAATCGACGCCACCCTGCAAGGCGACCCCGACATGGTTGGCCGCCTGCCCAGCATCATGAACCAACACGCCCGCCGCCTCGCCCCCGACACCATCCAGATCAAGGTGCCCTGACGCGCGCCAGGGCTGCCCGACGGATCAGCGCTTTTCATACACCGAAGGAACGT
>JAFZMK010000330.1 GCA_017553285.1 Rhodocyclaceae bacterium | reverse complement strand
GCGCGCGGGCAAACAACCGCGTGCAGGAACTGCCCGCGCCGCGCCCGAAAAAAACCCTGCCGCTGCGCCATGCCGCGCTGGTACTGGTGCACAGCAATGACGGGCGCATCCTGCTGCTGGAACGCCCCGCCACGGGCATCTGGGGCGGACTGTATTCGCTGCCCGAATGCGCCGCGCTGCCCGCCGCCCTCGCACGCACCCTGCCCGCACAACCGGCGGCACGTCTGCAACACAGCTTCACCCACTTCCGGCTGGCGCTGGAAGTCTTTACGCTGATGCTGCCGCAAACCGCCCCGCTGCCGCTGCGCGGCGCAGACGGACACGCGCCGCAGCACTGGCTCGCGCCCGAAGAACTGGCGAACGCACCGCTGCCCGCCCCAATCCGTCGTATCCTTGCCACCCTCGTCACTGCAAACCGCTAGACCATGTCTTCCGAACAATTCAAAAGCAAACCCGGTCTCGCCCGCATTCTGGGCGCGTGTCGTTATTCCTGGGCGGGACTGCGCGCCGCCTGGCAGCATGAAGCCGCCTTCCGGCAAGAGTTAGCGTGCGCGCTCATACTCATCCCGCTGGCGCTGTGGCTGGGCGAAACCGGCCTGGAACGCGCCGTACTCCTCGCCAGTCTGCTGGGCGTATTGATTACCGAGCTGCTCAATTCCGGGCTGGAAGCCCTCGTCGATCTTGCCTCGCCGGAGCTTCACCCGCTCGCCGGACGCGCCAAAGACCTCGGCAGCGCCGCCGTCGCGCTCGCCATCGCCAACGTGCTGATTGTCTGGGCGCTGGTGTTGGCTGGTCATGTGTGATGTTGCCATGCGTCGTGCGCCTGTACATGCCTGTAAAATCACCCGCCGGAGCCGTTTCGGCTTGCGCAAAAATGGAAACTACACATGACCAAGGCAGTACAGGCAACCAGGCGTGGTCGGGGAACTTCCCCAATCTATCTGGACGGGGACAGCCATGCTGGGCAATCCAACGTCATCCCCATGCGAGCCCGCAACCGGCGGCGTATCGCCTTCGGCTGGTACGGCGGCAAGTTTTCGCACCTTGACTGGCTGCTGCCGCTGCTGCCCGCCTGCCACCACTATTGCGAGCCGTTTGCCGGTTCCGCCGCCGTGCTGCTCAACCGCGAAACCTCCCCGGTGGAAACGTACAACGATATTGACGGCGAAGTCGTCAATTTCTTCCGCGTGCTGCGCGACGAACACGAGGCGCTGATACGCGCCATCGCACTCACGCCATTTTCCCGCGAGGAATACCATCAGGCCATTTATGAGAGCGGAGAAAATATCAGCGCCGTAGAACGTGCGCGGCGCTTTTATATCCGCGCTCGGCAAACGCGCACCGGACTGGCGCAAACCGCCTCGCTTGGGCGCTGGGCCAATTGCAAAAACACCAGCCGCGCCGGCATGTCCGGCGTCGTTTCGCGCTGGCTTGGCGGCGTGCAGGCGCTGGACGGCATCGCCGAGCGCCTGCTGCGCGTGCAAATTG
The DNA here is from genome assembly GCA_017553285.1 of Rhodocyclaceae bacterium. Taxonomy (GTDB): domain Bacteria; phylum Pseudomonadota; class Gammaproteobacteria; order Burkholderiales; family Rhodocyclaceae; genus JAFZMK01. The sequence continues at coordinate 1,612 of JAFZMK010000330.1, read as the reverse complement.
AAAACCGCCCGGCCATTGACCTTATCCGCCTGTACGACAGCCCGGACACGCTGTTTTACTGCGACCCGCCCTATTTGCACGCCACGCGCGGCGACGCCAAGGCGTACGGTTTTGAAATGGACGAAGCGCAGCACCGCGAACTTGCGCGCACCCTCAATGCCTGTCAGGGCAAAGTCGCCATCTCCGGCTACGAGCACCCGCTCATGGATGAATTGTTTCCGCCCGCACGCTGGTTCAAGACGCGCGGCGCAGACAAAACCATCCATTCCACCAAAGGCAGCCGTGTGGAAGTGCTCTGGACAAACTACGACCCGCGCCCGCAGCAGGAATTGTTCGCATGACGCCACATGACATTCTGCACGGCATTTTCAAAAAAGCCTCTACCGCTTCTGCCCCCGCCATTGCTGACGCCGCCATCCGCGAGCGTGTTGATTATGTGTGTCGCTGCATGGGCAACCGCGCCGGGGTACGCCTGCTCATGGCGTGCCTGCTCGCCAAACTGCACAGGCCGGCAGTGGACCCGCGCAAACCCTATACAGAAATCGGCAGCGCCGACAGTTTCTCCGGGCGCACCTATGACGAGCGTTATCTGACCGCTTTCATCAACGAACACCGCCTGCCCGTCAACCAGACCACAGCATTCCTCACGCCCACGCTGCGCAATATCAACCACGCACTGACCACCGATATTGAACTTGTCGGCAGGCCGCGTGAACTCTACACAAAAACCTTGCAACTGCTGGACGATGTTGCCATGCGGCGTATTGACACTGAGACGCTTTTTGTCGCAACCGTCCGCTCCCTGATACTGTTGCGCGATGAAAAACTGGCGCGCATCCATGCCCTGCTTGATGCGCAAAAACAAAACAGCGGCGCGCTGCCGCTATCCTCCGAAGCCATCATCACGCTCATCGGCCAGCATCTCGCCTGCAAAAACGCCAGCCGCTTGCCCGTGCTCATCGTTGCTGCCGCATACCGGGCAGCGCAAGCGCACTTGGGCGAACATATCCTGCCACTGCGCGCGCACAACGCCGCCGACCTGCAAACCGGCGCACTGGGCGACGTGGAAATATGCGTGGCAGGGGAAGATTTCGCCGTCACCGTCTATGAAATGAAAATGAAGCGCGTGACGCCAGACGATATTGACGCCGCCGCGCTGAAAATTGCGCGCGCGCCGCAACGCATCCACAACTATCTGTTTGTCACCACAGACGCCATCATCCCGGCGGTTGCAGAATACGCCGCCACGTTTTATGAAAAACTGGACGGCACCGAAATCGCCATTCTGGACTGCACCGGCTTTTTGCGCCACTTCCTGCATTTGTTCCACCGCCTGCGCGCCCACTATCTTGACGCCTATCAGGAGTTGGTCTTGTCCGAACCTGATTCCGCCGTCAGCCAAAGCCTGAAAGAAGCCTTTCTGGCGCTGCGCCAAGCCGCTGAAAGCGGCGAATAATTTTCCTTGCCGCCTCAGCGAAAAAAAGCATGGATTTCTGCCGCCAGTTGGCGGCTGATGCCGGGCACACGGCGCAGGTCTTCTTCGGCGGCCTGGCGCACGCCTTCCAGTCCGCCGAAGGCGGCGAGCAGGTTGCGGCGGCGGGTGGGGCCGACG
>JAFZMK010000061.1 GCA_017553285.1 Rhodocyclaceae bacterium | reverse complement strand
TTTCCATGTGCCGGATGGCTGCGAGTAAATTGCGGTAACTTGGCGAGCGTTCGTTATCCAGGCGCAGGTGCTGACCAATGGCGCGGGAGCCGGATATTTTTTCGTATCGACCTTTTGTCAGTGCGCGCAGTTCCTTGCTTGGATTGGGCAAGGCATCAGGTGCCCTGAATTTGCGCGACTGCTGCCGACGCGCCCGCCTGGCTTGCCTTGGCGCGTTTTCGGTGTGCTGCCGGTGATGAAAATGGTGTTTGGTTTAGCCGAACAGCAGGGAAGAGGGCGGCACGCTCTCGCACGCCTGCGCAAACGCTTCGCGCCAGTGCGGCAGGCGCACGCCAAAGCGCGCGGCGGCGCGTTCGCAATCCAGCACGGAATAGGCGGGACGTGCCGCCGGTGTGGGATATTCGCTGGTCGCAATGGCGCGCAGTTCTTGCACCGCCAGCGCCTCTCCGCGTGCGCGCAAGGCATCCAGCAGCGCGCTGGCAAAGCCGTGCCAACTGGTCTCGCCGCCGCCGCACAGGTGATAGACACCGCTGGCGGCGCGCCATGCGTTCGCATCCTCGCCTAGGCGGGCGAGAATCTGCGCGCTGGCCTGCGCCAGATGGCGCGCCCAGGTGGGCGAACCCATCTGGTCGGCGACCACGCCTAGCGTCTCGCGCGTGCGCGCCAGCCGCGCGATGGTGCGCGGGAAGTTTTGCCCTTCCGTGTCATAGACCCACGCGGTGCGGAAAATCAGATGCGCGCAGCCGCTGGCAGCCACCGCCTGTTCGCCCGCCAGTTTGGAGGCACCATAGACGCTTTGCGGCGCGACCGGGTCGTCTTCGCGCCACGGGCGGCTGGCGTTGCCGTCAAAGACATAATCGGTCGAATAATGCACCAGCAAGGCATCGCGCCGCGCTGCTGCCTGCGCCAGCGCGCCCACCGCGTCGCCATTGACGGCGTGCGCGGTGGCGGCTTCGGTTTCGGCACGGTCGACTGCCGTCCACGCGGCGGCGTTGAAAATCACCTGCGGCGCGATGCGCTCCACCACGGCGGGCACGGTATCGGGCTGCATCAAATCCAGCCGCACATCGCCACCTTCGCGCGCGGCTACCACCACTTCGCCCAGCGTTGCCAGTTCCCGCCACAACTGGCGGGCAAGTTGGCCGTTTTTACCAATCAGCAGAATCTTCATCGCAAAACGTACTCCGGTTGACGCTCGGCGGGTAAATCGCACAAGCGAATCGCAGCCAAATCCTTGGCCGACAAAATGGGCGAATCCATCGGCCATTCGATGCCGATATCCGGGTCATCCCAGCGGATGGACACTTCGTTTTCCGGCGCGTAGAGCGCGGTGCATTTGTAGGAAAACAGCGCGCTGTCGGAGAGCACGCAAAAGCCGTGCGCAAAGCCCGGCGGAATGTAGAACTGGCGGTGGTTTTCTTCCGAGAGCGTCACCGCTTCCCACTGTCCGTAAGTGGGTGAGCCGCGCCGCACATCGACGGCAACGTCAAACACCTCGCCGACGAGCACCTGCACCAGTTTTCCCTGCCCCTGCGGATGCTGCAAATGCAGCCCGCGCAGCACGCCGCGCACCGAACGCGACACGTTATCCTGCACAAACTGCGCCTCGATACCCGCCTCGCGGTAGCGGCGGGCGTTCCAGCTTTCCATGAAAAAACCGCGCGCATCGCCAAACACGCGCGGCTCGATAATCAGGGCACCGTCCAGACGGGAAGGGAAAATTCTCATGATGCAAAGGGCAAACGCAAAGCGCAATTATAGACCGCTGCACCCCGTGCCTGCTGCCCGCGTGCCGTGGCGTAAGCGCGACGGGCGTAAAAAAGCCTGCCGGCTTGGCAGCGCGGCAGGCTTGGTGTGCGCGGGGCGGGGGATTAGTAGGGAGTTTGGCCCGTCCAGTTGCCCGCGGGGTTGTAGTTGCAGGTCATGATGATGTTGTTGCCGCACTTGGCGTAACCGCAGCCGACTTCGGTGGTGCTTTTCCAGACCACCTGGGTGTAGTGGCCGTAGGCGCTGAAGTTGCCCTGGCCGATGGGCTGGCCGTTGTAGTTTTTCTTTTCATTCACCCAGTAATTCACCCCGTCGGTGACGGTGTAGTAACCCGAAGTGCCCATCCAGAGGTTTTCACCGTAGTTCGTGTCGGAATGCTGGAATTTGCACTTCTTCGAGTGCGCCAGGGCGATGTTGGCGAGGGTGTCGCTCCATTTGAGGTTCGGCAGACCTTTGCCCACGGCGGCGCGCGCGGCGTTGTGCGCTTTGAGGATGGCGCATTTTTCGGCTTGCGTGGCCGCCTGCGTGCTCTGCATCTTGCCCGGGGCGCCGACGTTGGCGCAGGGGTCGTCAGACGGGGTGGGGTCGACCGGCGTGGCAGCCGCATTGACATTCAGGGTGCGGGTGAAATAGTCGCCGGTTTCGGTAACGGTCATGCGCACGGTAATCTTGCCGCCCGCAGCCGGGGTGATGACAAACGAGCCGGAACCATTGTTGATGGTGGTCGACAGCGTTTGCTTGCCGTTGGAGAGCGTGCCTTGCACGTTGCCGTTGGACTGGATGATGGAAACATCGACCGCGCGCGTGCCGGAAAGCGGCTTGCCATCATCATAGATGGTGAAACGCACGGTGTTCGCTTCGCCCGCTTTCAGGGCAGCGCCAGCGGCACCGTTGACGCTGTCGATGGTGGCGTTGTCCGGCGTGATGATGGGGGCGGGCGTGGGGTTCGGCTGCGGCTGGACGGCGCCGCAACGCGAGTCGGTGGGATTCGCAGCGCAGTACTGGGCGATTTCGTCTTCCGTACAGGCAGACAGCGAGAAGGCGGCAGCGACAGCCGCAGTCAGCAGGGGAAGGGCGGGTTTGAAAGCCATAGGTGTGACTCCTGGTAGATCGAGGGGTGAGAAGGGTGCGCATCAAGGCTGCGCTACGGTGGATTGACTGCCCCGGTGCGCAGCGGGCAGGATGCCCGCAGGCAGGCGGCTTTTTGGTTTTGTTGTGCACGCTGCCGGCAACAGTCAATCGCGCGATTGTAACGCCCTGTAAATCAGCAGGCAAGCGTTGGCAAAAAATTTTTTGCGATGCACTGTCCCCGCCGCTGGTTGCGGGCATACTGGCGCACGGTGCACACAAGGCAAAGACATGAACACGATTTTTATCGTCCTTCCAATTCTCACCCTGTTGATGTTCGACCTCGGGCTGATTTTGAAACCCGGCGATTTCCGGCTGTTTGTGCGCCGTCCGCGCCCGTTGCTGGCCGGGCTGGTCGGGCAGATTGTTTTGCTGCCGTTGATTGCCTGGGCGGTGGCGTGGGTGTTGCAGCCGCTGTTTTTCATCGGGCTGATGCTCATCGCGTGCTGCCCGGGCGGCAGTTCCAGCAATGTGTTTTCGATGCTGGCGCGCGGCGACGTGGCGCTGTCGGTGTTGCTTACCGCAGCCAGTAGCGTGATTACCTTATTTACCGTGCCGCTCATCATGGCGTGGGTCACGCAGGCGGCGGGCGCGCAAGTGGGCGTGCGCCTGCCGGTGGGCAATTTGCTGGTGCAAAACCTGCTGTTCATGGCGGTGCCGATTGTCGCGGGGGTGTGGCTGGCGGCGCGGCGCGCGGCGCTTGCTGCGCGCATTCATCAGGTGTTGAAGCGGCTGGCGTTTGCCTTGCTGCTGTTTTTGGCGGCGGTGTTTTTCGTGCAGCACCGCGCCGCCATCGTGCAGCATTTTCCCGTGCTGGGCGCGGCGGTGTCTGCGTTGATTGTGCTGGCGATGGGCGCGGGCGCGGCAGTATCCCGCGCGCTGCGCCTTTCCGGGCGCGAACGGCGCACCATCGTCATCGAGACCGGAATGCAAAACGCCGCCCAGGCCATCGCGGTGGCCGCCAGCCCGCTGGTGTTCAACAATGAAACCATCGCCATCCCCGCCATTGTGTATGCGCTGATGATGAACGTGATTTTGCTGCCCTACGTCGCCGTGCTGGCGCGGCGCG
>JAFZMK010000060.1 GCA_017553285.1 Rhodocyclaceae bacterium | reverse complement strand
CTGCGCGTGCAGGCGGCGGGCAATCCAGTGGGCGGTGGCTTCGCCTTCGTTGGTAAAGTTGGTGGCGAGGATGAGTTCGCGCACCTGCCCGTCGCAGGCGCGCTCAATGAGCCGTTCCAGCGCCAGTTCGCGCGGGCCGATGCCGTCGAGCGGCGAAATGCGCCCCATCAGCACGTAATAGTGGCCGCGATAGCCGTGGGTTTGTTCCAGAACGGCCAGGTCCGCCGGGGTTTCGACCACGCACAGCACACTGGCATCACGCTCCGGGTCGGCGCAGCGCGGGCAGACTTCGCCTTCGGTGAAACCATTGCAGCGGGCGCAGTGGCGCAGGCTGGACAGCGCACCATCGAGCGCGCGCACCAGACGGGCAGCGCCCTCGCGGTCGTTTTGCAGCAAATGCCAGGCCAGCCGCTGCGCCGAGCGCACGCCGATGCCCGGCAAGGCTTGCAGGGCGTCCAGCAAGGCTTTGAGCGGGGAAGACATGCGCGTGCAGCCTGCTGCGCGCTCAGAAGGGCAGCTTCATGCCCGGCGGCAGGTTCAGCCCGGCGGTGAAGCCAGACATTTTTTCCTGCGTGGTGCTCTCAATGCGGCGCACGGCGTCATTGACGGCGGCGGCGATGAGGTCTTCGAGCATCTCGCGGTCGTCCATCACGCTAGGGTCGATGCTCACGCGGCGCACGTCGTGTTTGCCGGTCATGACAATCTTGACCATGCCCGCGCCGGCTTGCCCTTCGATTTCCATCTGGGCAATTTGTTCCTGCATTTTCTGCATGTTGGCTTGCATTTGTTGGGCCTGTTTCATCAGGCCGGCGAGTCCGCCTTTCATCATGGCGTGGGTTCCTCCGGTGTGGGTGAAGTAGAGATTTGCGCGCGCGCGAGCACTTCCAGCGAGCGCTCATCCAGCGCAGCGCCATAGTCGTTCATAAGCTGGCTGACCAGCGGTGCGTCCAGCAGGGTTTGCCGGGCGGCTTGCAGACGCGCGCTTTTTTCGGCGCGGCGGCGCTGGTGCGGCGTCTCGCCTTGCGGCGCGGCCAGTTCGATGCACAGACGCACGGGCTGACCGAGCTGTTCGGCCAGCAGGTCTTCGAGTTCGCGCGGCAGGGCGCCTTCGCTCAGATGCCGGTCATCCGGATGCAGCCGCAAATGCAGCTCCGGCGCCTGCCAGCGCAGCCATTCGCACCGGCTGGCAAGCTGCGCGCGCTGGCCGGTGAGCGCCAGAATGTTTTCCAATGCGCGCCAGTCCTGGTTTTCCAGCGCGGCGAGCGCAGCATTTTCGGATGTAGGGGCGCGATTCATCGCGCCCTGGGTGTTGGATGCGGGTGCTTCCGGCGCGGGTGCGGTGAATCTTTCCGCATCACTCGCATCCGCCGTATCCGCCCTCGTAGCGGGTTCTGGTGCGTTTGTTGCTTCGGCTTCCGCCGCAGGCGCGCTGCCCCTTTCCGCACCGCCCGCATCCGCCGCCGCCTCCGTAGAGGCGCGATTCATCGCGCCCGATGCGTTCGACACAGGCGCAGCTTCTGGCACATACGCGCCATTCATCGGCGGCACGGTTTCCGGGCGAAAAGCGTTCAGGCGCAGCAAGGTAATCGTAAAACCGGTGTATTCATCCGGCGCCAGCGGCAAATCGCGCTGGCCGTGCAGCACAATCTGATAGGCGAGCTGCAAAAACTCGGCATCCCACGCGCTAGCGTAGCGTTGCAATATGGCGCGCTCGCCCTCGTCCGCAATGGCTTGCGGCGCTTGCTGGCAGAGCGCGACGCGATAGAGCAGGCGGGCAAGGTCGGCGAGCGCCGAGGCAAACGAAAGACTGCGGGCAGCCATGGCGTCCGCCTCCGCCACCAGCGCGGACACGTCGCCCGCAATCAGCGCATCGAGCAGTGCGTGCAGATGTTCTTCGCCCACCGTGCCGAGCATTTGCGTCACCTGCGCCTCGCGCACCGCGCCCGCGCCGTGGGCGATGCTCTGGTCAAGCAAGGAAAGCGCATCGCGCATCGAACCATTGGCAGCGCGCGCAAGGTGGCGCAGCGCCGGAGCCTCAAAGGGCACGGATTCCTGCGTCAGAATGTTTTCCAGATGCGCGCAGATGGCAGGCGCGGCCATCTGTTTGAGGTTGAATTGCAAACAGCGCGAGAGCACCGTGACGGGGATTTTCTGCGGGTCGGTGGTCGCCAGAATGAACTTGACGTGCTCAGGCGGCTCTTCCAGCGTCTTCAGCATGGCGTTGAAAGCGTGGCCGGTGAGCATGTGCACTTCGTCAATCATGTAGACCTTGAAGCGACCTGCCACGGGCGCATACACCGCCTGCCCAAGCAGCGCGGCCATGTCATCGACGCCACGGTTGGACGCCGCATCCATCTCCACATAATCCGCGAAGCGGTCGGCATCAATCGCGCGGCACGCGCCGCACTGACCGCAGGGCGCGGACGAAATGCCGTTTTCGCAATTCAGCGCCTTGGCCAGAATGCGGCTGATGGTCGTCTTGCCCACCCCGCGCGTGCCGGTAAACAGCCAGGCGTGATGCAGACGGCCTGT
>JAFZMK010000329.1 GCA_017553285.1 Rhodocyclaceae bacterium | reverse complement strand
ATCACTGGGGGCCGTGGTAACGACGCTATTTATGACGGAAATGGCGACGACCGCGTCGATGCGGGCGATGGCAACGACTACATAGAGGGCGGACAAGGCTCGGATACCTATATCTTCAAGGGCGATTTCGGCAAGGACAGCATCTACAACTACTACAGCGGGGCTGAGGATGTGGATGTAATCGATATCCAAGGCAGAAACCGTGATGAGTTCGCACTCACCCGTTACGGCGAAAACCTCTACATCACCGACAAGAGCAATCCTGAAAACCAAATCGAGGTTGAAGGTTTCTTCTACAACGACGCGGATAGTTCCCGTGCCGTTGAACAAATCAAGTTTGCCGACCCTGCACGTCGAACGCGCAAGGCGCGGCATAGGGCGCGGGCGCAATTGCGTTAGCGCGCGGCTTCCCACGGATTGATGACGGTCAGCCCCGCCGCCACAAACGGGCGGGTATCGCGCGTGGCGACGGCAAAATTGCGCGACGCGGCAATGGCGGCGATGTAGCCGTCTGGCTTGCTGATGGCTTTGCCTTCTGCCTTCGCCCGCGCCATCAAATCGGCATAGGTTTGGGTTGCGTCCAAATCAAAGGTCAGTATGCGCCCCGCGAAGGTTGGCAAAACTTCTGTTTCCAGCCGGTGCCGGTAAATCGTGCGGCGCTTGCCCTCGGGCATCACCGCAAGGCCATAGCGTAGTTCGGCGACGGTGATGGTAGACAAATAGAGCGTTTCGACGGCTTGGGCATCCATCCATGCCAGCACGTCTGGGCTAGGCGCGATGCGCCACAGTTCGGAAATGACGTTGGTATCGAGCACAATCATCAGTCGTCAAACCTCATCGGTTCTGCGGGTGTTTTGTCGCGCAGTTGGTTGATTTGCTCTACTTCCTCATCGGTCAGCCCGCCCGCTTCACGGGCAATAGAGACCAGCAGCGAACCGAGTTTGATGCGCTGCGGCGGACGAGCGGCAATTTCCAGAATGTCCCGAATTTCCGCCTCGGTGCTGCGGCCATGTTGCGCTGCCCGCACGCGCAGGGCGCGGTGCACTTCGTCGGGCAGGTTGCGGACGGTCACGCTTGCCATGTTGTCCCCCGTTAATTGATTGCAGTGATTGCATCATAGCCATGTTGACAGCACCCGACAACGACCCCGTATGCGACACAGTTGTCGCGCCCGGTTCCGTGCCCCGCGCCCGCGTCATTCCGCCGCCGCTTACCTGCGGGCAGCGGGGATGTAGATTTCCACCGGTACGGCAAGCAGGTTTAGCCCGAGACGGGTGGGCTGGACGTTGGCGAGGCGGTCGCGCACGAAGACGAGGCTTTTGCCGCGCACGAGGAAGGTGTAGGGCGCGTCCTGCACCAGCAGGCGTTCGGCTTCGTGCCAGTGCTGCATCCGGCGCGCTTCGTCGGTTTCGGCGCGCGCGGCGTCGATGGCGGCATCGAGCGGCGCGCTGCGGTGGCTGATGAAGTTGTCGCCGCCGCCGTCAATCTGGCTGGAATGGAACATCTGATAGATGTCGACTTCAATGCCGGATGTCCAGCCCAGCGTGATGGCGTCAAAGTCGCGCTGGTTCATGCGCTCCAGCATCACCGCCCATTCCGTCGGCACGGGCTTCATGACGATGCCGGCGCGGGCGTACAAGTCGCGCAGCAGCAGCACAATCTGGCGCGTGTCTTCGTTGTTCTGGAAAAAGACCAGTTCAAATTCAAACGGTTTGCCTTTTTCGTCGCGCAAGATGCCGTCGCCATTGCGCTCGGCATAACCGGCTTCCGCCAGCAGTTTACGCGCTTCTTCCAGCCCGCCGGTGGGCAGGGTGACGGCGGGGTCGTGCTGCGGGGAACCGGCAGCAAAGGGGCTGATGGCGGGCACGGCGTAGCCGAGGAAGATTTCGTTGATGATGCGTTCGACATCGGTGAGCAACGTCATGGCGCGGCGCACGCGCACGTCGGCAAAGCGCGTGGGCTTGCCGCCGCGCGACTGGTTCCAGCCAATCCAGCTATAACCGGCGGTGGGACTCATGTATTCAAAATTGCGCGCGTGCGCGGAAAGTTGCGCGTCGTTTTGCAACTGGCGGTATTCGCGCGGGCGGGCGGAATAGAGGTCGGTCTCGCCATTGCGAAAGGCGGCAAGGCGGGCGCTGTCGTTTTCCATCACGCGCCAGGAAATGTGGTCAAAACCCGGTTCGACCGGCGCCCAGTAGCGCGGGTTGCGTTCCAGTTCGACCCGCCCCTGGTCGGGACGCCAGTTCAGCGGGTCCGCCAGCCGGTAGGGGCCGGAGCCGAACAACAATCCACGGCTTTCGTTAAATTCGCGCGTTTTCTTCAGCCACGGTTCGTAAAACTTGCGCGAGAGCACTTCCATGCCGCCCGCCAGTTCCAGCGCGTTGAAATACGGCGCATCGAAGGTGAAACGCACGGTGCGCGCGTCGATGGCTTCGACCTTGCGCACACGCTCGTAATAGGCGCGCAGGCGCGGCGCGGCGATGGCTTCGTTCATCAAAAATTCGTAGCTGAAACGCACGTCGTCGGCGGTGAGCGGCGAGCCGTCCGAGAACTGCAAACCCGGGCGCAACTGGAAGGTGAACACCAGCCCGTCGGGCGAGACTTCCCAACGCTCCGCCAGCATTCCTTGCCATTGCAGCGTGTCGGCATCGCGCGTAAGCAAGGTTTCCAGCACATAGCCTTGCACTTCGCTGGCGTAGGCGTCGGAAGAAATCAGCGGCGTGATGGTTTTCAAGCCCGTGCCAAAGGTGCGCAAAAACGTGCCGCCCAGCGCAAAATCTGGCTGCGCCGCAGCGGCGCGGGCGCGGGCGAAGGCATCGGGCGCAGCGGGGGCGGCGGGCGCATCGGCGGCCAGCGCGTCCGCTGGCGCGCGGCGCAGGCGGTCTTCAAGCGTGCGCACTGCCGCGCGCATCTGGCGCAGGTCGGCAGATTGTTCGTCGAGCACGCGCAGCATTTCCGTCATCCGCTGCCATTGCCGGTCAGACTGCACCATGACCAGCAACAACAACGCCACGACGAAGACAAAGGCCAGCCACAGCGGCCAGCGGGGGGAAGATTCCGGACGGTTCATGGGGGGCGATGGTACACAAAAAAACGGCGCGCACAGATGCCTTTCGTATAATGCGCCCTTGCCGCGAACGGAGCCTGACCCATGAACGATGCGCTGGCGCTCGCCCTGCAACGCTGCCTGCCCAAACATTTGCTGACCCGCCTCGCGGGGGCTTTCGCGCAACGCGCGTGCGGACGTTTGAGCACCGCCGCCATCCGCGCCTTCATCCGCCACTACCACGTCGACATGACGCAAGCCGCGCAGCCCGACCCTGCCGCTTACGCCAGCTTCAACGATTTTTTCACCCGCGCCCTGCGTGCAGATGCCCGCCCGCTGGCAGAAGCCGCGCGCGTCTGCCCCGTCGATGGCACCATCAGCCAGTGCGGCGCCATTGAAGACGGGCAAATCCTGCAAGCCAAAGGGCAGCAATACACCGTGGCAGCACTCTTGGGTGGCGACGGCGCGCTGGCGGCGCGCTTTGCCCACGGCAGCTTTGCCACGCTCTATCTTAGCCCGCGCGATTACCACCGCATTCACCTGCCGTGTGCCGCGCGCCTGCGCGAGATGGTCTTCGTGCCCGGCGCGCTGTATTCCGTCAACCCCGCCACCGCCCGCGCCCTGCCCGGTCTGTTTGCCCGCAACGAGCGCGCCGTGTGCGTCTTTGACACCGCCGAAGGCGCCATGGCGCTGGTGCTGGTCGGCGCGACGATTGTCGGCAGCATCCGCACCGTCTGGGCAGGCACGCTCAACGCCCGCCGCGACGGGCAGATTCGCAAATGGCGCTATGACGGCGAGCAAGCCCTATCCTTGCCGCAAGGCGCGGAAATCGGCAGCTTCGCGCTGGGTTCCACCGTCATCGCGCTGTTTGAACGCAACGCCCCCTTCCCCGCCGACTGGCTGCCCAATCGCCCCGTGCGCATGGGCGAGGCAATGCTGGATGCCGCCAAAGCTGATTTCACCCAGACGAGTACCGCACCATGAACCCGATTCCCCTTTTGCTGCACAGCAGCCACCGCACCCGTTACTGGCTGCTGTTTGTCTTTTGCGTCGTGCTGGAAGCCGCCGGGCTGTTCATGCAGCACGGGCTGCACCTGAACCCGTGCCCGATGTGCATTTTGCAGCGTTACGCCTTTTTGTTTGTTGGTTTGAGCGCGCTGGCCGGTGCGTTGCACGCGCAGTTTGGTCAGCCGGGGCGGTGGGCGCTGGTGCTCTGGTGGGCGCTGGCGTTGGTGTTTTGTCTGGCCGGGCTGGGCGTGGCAGCGTGGCAAAGCTGGATTCAATGGTATCCGCCGTCTACTTCCAGTTGCGGGCCGGATGCCTTTGAGATGATTGGCGAATTGCCGTTCTCGGAAATCCTGCCCATGATGTTCCAGGGCACGGGCAGTTGCGAAGCGGTGGAATGGAGTTTGTTCGGGCTGTCCATCGCCAATTATTCCTTCCTCGGCTTCTGCACCATCGCGCCGTTTGCCATCTGGGGCATCGTGCGCGCGCTGCGCGGGCGGTAACAAACAACAAGCACAACGCCCGCGCGCGCGGGTTTGCTGCGCGTTTCCCACCCCGAAAAGCACAAACACGCCGCCGACCCGCAGGGTCGGGGCGTGTTTTGCGTTTTCAGACCGCAAACGCGGCGACAAAGCTCAGGTCAGCGTCTTGACGATTTTGCCGCCAATTTCATAGACGCCCTGCACGTCCAGCGCCTGACAGCGCTTCACCGCCAGACGCACGCGCAGCGGCGGGTGATTGGGGTCGGGCGTGGAGACGGTGACGGTAAATTCTTCGTCCGGCCTCGGCACGTAACGGGCGTGAAGCGTCAAGCCGCCTACGCCCATCTCCACGCACATGGCTTCTTCTTCCAGCCCGCCGTCGAGTTCAAGACGGGCAGGCAGGGCGATGGGAATGCGGCGATCCAGACGGCGGTTTCTCGGTTTTGTATGATCCATGATGGCAACGAACTGCGTAGAAAAGGAACAAAGGGTTTCGTCAGTTGTTCAAGACCTGCCTTGCGGCACGTCTTCCTGCTACGGGTTGCTGGGGGAAGGGTCCGACTTCGATACACCCATGTGCTGGGATTCTTCGTCGGTAATGTATTCAAACACGGTCACCACCCGCGCCACGCCCTTGGTGGTGCGCGCCACTTCCACGGCGGCATCGGCCTCGGCACGGGTCATCAGCCCCATCATGTAGGTGGTGCTGTTTTCGGTCACAACCTTGATCAGATATTCCTTGGGCGCGCGGCGTTCCAGCAGGCGCGCACGCACGTTGGAGGTAATCAGCGAATCGTTGGCCACCGTGGTGGCGCTCACCGGCGTGCCGATGCGCAGTTGGTCGACGACCTTGCGCACGTTGCGGGTAAGCCGCGTTTTGGAAACCACTGCCGCGCGCGTCACCTCGTCGGGCACCGTGCCGGTGAGCAGCACCAGCGCGTTGAAGGACGTGACGCTGACGCTGGAGCGCTCGCCCGCCGCTTCCTTGATGGCCGAGCGCACGCGCCATTCAATCGCCTCGTCTTCGACGAAATCGCCCGTGGTGCGGCGGTCGACCGCAATCACGGCGGCAGTCGCGCCCGCGCCGCCAATAACCAGCGGCGCGCAGGCAGAAAGGGACAGGGAAAGAACACCGGCGGCAAGCGCCAAAGGCAGGTAGCGGGCAGAAGACATGTCGGTTTGACTCCGTTCAGGATGCTGCAACCGCGCCATTGTAGCAAGACAGCGCGTCTTTATTATTCTTCATTGCAGCTTCGTTCGTACTGGAAAATATCCCCGAAATGCGGCAAACTTGGCAGATTACGACGCGAAAATGCGCGAACTGGAGAAAACAGCATGGATTTACGCAAGCTCAAGAAACTCATCGACCTCGTACAGGAATCCGGTGTGGCCGAGCTGGAAGTGACCGAGGGCGAAGAAAAAGTCCGCATCGTCAAGCACAGCGCCGTGCCTGCCGCCGCGCACGTGCTCGCCGCGCCGCCCGTGCTCGCACCCGCACCGGCAGCGCCCGCTGCTGGTGCCGCCGCTGCCGCGCCGGAAGCCAGCGAAGCGCAACTGCCGCCCGGCCAGGTGGTGAAGTCGCCCATGGTCGGCACCTTCTACCGCGCCTCCTCGCCGGGCGCCAAGCCCTTCGTCGAACTCGGCCAGCACGTCGAAGCCGGTGACAGCCTGTGCATCATCGAGGCGATGAAGCTGATGAACGCGATTGAAAGCGAGTGTTCCGGCGAAATCAAGGCCATCCTCGTCGAAAACGGTCAGCCCGTGGAATACGGCCAGCCGCTTTTTGTCATCGGTTAAGTTCAGCGGGCGCATACGCATGTTCCAGAAAATCCTGATTGCCAACCGGGGCGAAATCGCCCTGCGCGTGCTGCGTGCCTGCCGCGAGCTGGGCATCCGCACCGTCGCCGCGCATTCCGAGGCGGATATCGAAGCCAAATACGTGAAACTGGCGGACGAATCCGTGTGCATTGGTCCAGCGGCTTCGGCGCAAAGTTATCTCAACGTACCGGCGCTGATTTCTGCCGCCGAAGTCACCGATGCCGGTGCCATCCATCCGGGCTACGGCTTTTTGTCGGAAAACGCCGATTTTGCCGAGCGCGTGGAACAATCCGGCTTCGTCTTCATCGGCCCGCGCGCCGAGACCATCCGCCTGATGGGCGACAAGGTCAGCGCCAAACGCGCCATGCAAGAAGCCGGCGTGCCCTGCGTGCCGGGGTCGGAAGGCGCGCTGCCGGAAGACCCGAAGGAAATCATCCAGATTGCCCGTCAGGTCGGCTACCCCGTCATCATCAAGGCTTCTGGCGGCGGCGGCGGGCGCGGTATGCGCGTGGTGCACACCGAAGCCGCGCTGCTGGGCGCGGTCTCCACCACCCGCAGCGAAGCGCTGGCTGCCTTCGGCAACGCCACCATCTATCTGGAAAAATTCCTCGAAAACCCGCGCCACGTAGAAATTCAGGTGCTTGCCGATGAACACGGCAACGCCGTGCATCTGTTTGAGCGCGATTGCTCGATGCAGCGCCGCCACCAGAAAGTGGTCGAAGAAGCGCCCGCGCCGGGCATTGACCGCAAGCTGATTGAGCGCATTGGCGAGCGCTGCGCCGAAGCCTGCCGCAAAATCGGCTATCGCGGCGCGGGCACGTTTGAGTTTCTCTACGAAAACGGCCAGTTCTATTTCATCGAGATGAACACCCGCGTGCAGGTCGAACACCCGGTCACCGAGATGATTACCGGCATCGACATCGTGCAGGCGCAAATCCGCATCGCTGCGGGCGAAAAGCTCTGGTTTGCGCAAAGCGGCGTACACCGGCGCGGGCACGCCATCGAATGCCGCATCAACGCCGAAGACCCCTTCCGCTTCACGCCCTGCCCCGGGCGCATCACCAACTGGCACACGCCGGGCGGGCCGGGCGTGCGGGTCGACTCGCACGCTTACAGCGGCTACGTTGTGCCGCCGTATTACGATTCCATGATTGGCAAGCTCATCTGCTATGGAGACACCCGCGAACAGGCGCTGCGCCGCATGATTATCGCGCTCTCTGAGACCGCCATCGACGGCATCAAGACCAACCTCGCGTTGCACCGCGAAATCATGCTCGATGGTCAATTCAACGCCGGCGGCGCCAGCATCCACTATCTGGAACAGATGCTGGCGGCGCTCAACACCGCCCGCGCCGAATGAACTCGCCCACCACAAAAACAAGAGCACCGCAATGACGACGAGCACATCGTGGATTCAGGCAGCGCTGCAAACGCAAAATGCCGCCAGCGCCGAAGCCCTCTCGGACGCGCTTCTGGCCGCTGGCGCGCTCTCGGTCAGCATGGAAGACGCCGACGCCGGCACGCCCGCCGAGCAACCGCAGTTTGCCGAACCGGGCGAAGCGCCCGCCAGCCTGTGGGCGCGCAGCCGCGTCATCGCCCTCTTTGATGCCCAAAACGGCTTAAACCCCATTCGCGAATGCATCGCCGAAGCATGCGCCGCCGCGCGCTTCGACACCGTGCCGCCGTGCACCTTCTCGCGGGTTGCCGAACAAAACTGGGTGGCGCTGACGCAAAGCCAGTTCGACCCCATCCGCATCAACGAACGGCTGTGGATTGTGCCCTCCTGGCATGACGAACCCGACCCCGCCGCCATCAACATCCGGCTGGACCCCGGCATGGCTTTCGGCACCGGCTCGCATCCCACCACCCATCTTTGTCTGGACTGGCTCAGCCGCGAAGTGCGCGCGGGCAGCCGCGTGCTCGATTACGGCTGCGGTTCGGGCATTCTCGCCATTGCCGCCGCACGGCTGGGGGCGGCGCAGGTCACCGCGCTGGACATCGACGGCAAGGCGCTCGAAGCCACCGCCCGCAACGCCCGCGACAACAACGTCTCGCTGCATCTGCTCTCTGCCGACGACCGCCCCAATGGTCAGTTTGACCTGGTCGTCGCCAACATCCTCACCAACCCGCTGTGCGTGCTCGCCCCCGTCATCAGCGCCTGCATCGCACCGGGCGGGCGCATTGCGCTCTCAGGCGTGCTCAGCACGCAAGCGCAGCAGGTCATCGACGCCTGGCAAGACTATCTGCCGCTGACTGCCACGGCGCAACTGGACGGCTGGGTGCGCCTGGAAGGGGTGCGCTCCTCATGATGGAAACCACCACCATCCGCTGTCCCGCCTGCCAGAGCGAGCTGCACGTCGACCCCGAACAACTGCGGGTGCACGACGGCTTCATCCGTTGCCAGCAATGTTTTCTTGCCTTCAACGCCACGGATACCCGCGCCGAGACCCTGCCGGAGGACGAAGACAGCCCGCTGAATTTTGCCGCCGGCTCGCCCTGGCGCAGCAAACCCCAGACCGACACGCCGCCGGTCGAACAATGGACGCTGGCCGATAAAAACGACCCCATCACCTGCGCGCTTTCCGCCCCGCCGCCGCGCCCGGAAAACGCCCCGGAACCCAAAGCGCCGGAAAAACCCGCCGAACCGGAACCCGCACCCGAACCGCCGCCCATCGTCGTTGCCCCCTTCCGCCCCAAGAGCGTGCCTGCCGCCTTTGTGCCGGAAAATTCTCCGCGCCACCAGCAAATGCTCGCCGCCGAAGAAGAAGCACGC
>JAFZMK010000328.1 GCA_017553285.1 Rhodocyclaceae bacterium | reverse complement strand
TGCCTCTTGAAAACCACGCATCCGTCCCCATCTTGGGCAGGTTCCCGGATTTTTTGGAGAAACCTGCCATGAGCAACACGAAACCGCAAACGCTGGATTTTCAGGCGGAAGTCAAGCAACTGCTGCGCCTGATGATTCATTCCCTGTATTCCAACCGCGAGATTTTCCTGCGCGAGCTGATTTCCAACGCTTCGGACGCCTGCGACAAGCTGCGCTTTGAGGCGCTGGAAAACGCGGCGCTCTACGAAGGCGATAGCGAGCTGAAAATCCGCGTCGATTTTGATGCCGAGGCGAAGACCATCACCATTGCCGATAACGGCGTGGGCATGAGCCGTGACGAGGCGATTACGCATCTGGGCACGATTGCCAAATCGGGCACGCGCGAATTTTTCGGCCAACTGACCGGCGACCAGCAAAACGATGCGAACCTGATTGGTCAGTTTGGCGTCGGCTTTTATTCTGCCTTTATTGTTGCCGACAAGGTGACGGTGGAAAGCCGCCGCGCCGGTTTGCCTGCTACGGATGCGGTGCGCTGGCAGTGTGCGATGGCGGGTGAAGATGCGGGCGCCTTTGAGGTGCAGACGATTGAAAAAGAAACACGCGGCACGACGATTACGCTGCATCTGCGCGAAGGACAGGAAGATTTGCTCTCGGGCTGGAAACTGCGCGGGCTGATTCGCAAGTATTCCGACCATATCGTGCAGCCCATCCTGATGCGCAAGGAAGAATGGGACGAGGAGAAAAAAGAACAAGTCACCCGCGACGAGGTGGAGACCGTCAACCAGGCCAGCGCGCTGTGGGCGCGGCCACGCAACGAGATTACGGAAGACGAATACAAGGCGTTCTACAAGCATGTGGGGCACGATTTCGACGAGCCGCTGGCGTGGACGCACGCGCGCGCCGAAGGGCGGCACGAATATACGCAGTTGCTCTATATTCCGCGCCACGCGCCCTTTGATTTGTGGGACCGCAATGCCCGCCACGGCGTGAAACTCTACGTCAAGCGCGTCTTTATCATGGATGACGCGGAAAAACTGTTGCCGCTGTATTTGCGCTTTGTGCGCGGGGTGATTGATTCGGCGGATTTGCCGCTGAATGTGTCGCGCGAAATTTTGCAGGAATCGAAAGACATCGATGCCATCCGCGCCGGTGCCAGCAAGCGCGTGCTCTCGATGCTGGAAAGCATGGCCAACAGCGAAGAAGAAGCTGAGCGCGAAAAATACGCCGCTTTCTGGAAGGAATTTGGGCGGGTGTTGAAAGAAGGCGTGGGCGAAGATTTTTCCAACCGCGAAAAAATCGCCGGACTGCTGCGCTTTGCTTCCACGCACACGGATACCGACGAAGAAACCGTCTCGCTCAAGGATTACATCGGGCGCATGAAGGAAGGGCAGGAAAAAATCTATTACGTCACCGCCGAGACCTTCAACGCGGCGAAAAACAGCCCGCATCTGGAAATTTTCCGCAAGAAGGGCATCGAGGTGCTGCTGTTGAGTGACCGCGTCGATGAATGGGTCACCGGCAACCTCACCGAATTTGACGGCAAGGCGCTGGTTTCCGTGGCGCGCGGCGGGCTGGATTTGGGCAAGCTGGAAGACGAGACCGAGAAGAAAGAGACGGAAAAAGCCGCCGATGAATACAAGGCGCTGATTGAAAAACTCGGCACCAGTCTGGGCGAGCGCGTAAAAGAAGTGCGCGTGACCCTGCGGCTGACCGATTCGCCCGCCTGCCTCGTTGCCGATGAGCACGACATGGGCATGAACTTGGGGCGCATCCTGAAAGCTGCCGGGCAGAATGCGCCGGTGAGCAAGCCGATTCTGGAAATCAACCCGCATCATCCGGTGCTGCGCCGTCTGCAAACCGAAACGGAACGTTTCGACGACTGGGCGAGCGTGCTCTTTGACCAGGCGCTGCTTGCCGAAGGCGGCACGCTGGATGACCCGGCGACGTTTGTAAAACTGGTCAACCAGTTGATGCTTGCCATCGGCGAAGGCAAATAAGCCGCCCGCGCCCGCGCGCGGCAAACAAAACGCACGCAAAAACGCCCGCAGAACAATGCGGGCGTTTTGTTTTGCGGGCGGTGCGCGAAAGGTCAGGCGCTGCTGGCGCTGGGGGTTTGCGCGTTGAGGGTGGGCACGATGTGCGGCTGGAAGAGATAGGGCGCGATTTCCAGCCGGTTGCGCCCGCCGCGTTTGGCTTGATAGAGCGCCTTGTCGGCCTGGGCGAGCAGGGCGCGTTCGCGGCTCAAGCCTTCCGTGGGCGCGCCCCACGCCAGCCCGATGCTGATGCTGACGTGCCCGGAGGGGCTGAATTCGTGCGGAATCTTCTGCGCTTCGACCGCAAGGCGGGCTTGTTCTGCCAGACGGGCGGCGGCTTGCGGGGTGACGTCGTACCAGACCAGCACAAATTCTTCGCCGCCGTAGCGGGCGGAAAAATCCAGCCCGCGCCGCGCCTGGCTTTGCAGCGTGCGACCGATTTTTTCCAGCACGGCATCGCCTGCCGCGTGGCCGTAGTTGTCGTTGTAGCGTTTGAAATAGTCGATGTCGAGGATGGCGATGGCGAGTTCCTTGTGTTCGGCAATGGCGTGGTCAAACACCTGCGCGAGGTGTTCAAACATCATGTGGCGGTTGTAGAGGCCGGTGAGTTCATCGGTGCGCGAGAGGCGTTCAATGTCCTGATAGGCAAGGAACGAGGTGATGAGTTTTTGTTCCAGCATCCAGACGACGACCAGCCCCAGCGCGTTGGGGCCGACGGTGCAGGCGATGGCTTCCTGCACCCGGAAAAAGGGCGGCGCAAGCGAGGTGACGATGAGAATGAAGACCACCGTGTTGATCAGCGAGACGACAAAGGTGGCGCGCAGCGACTGGGTGCCAGCGAAATACATCAGCAGCGTGAGAAGCTGCATGGATTCATACGGGAAGGGCATTCCCCGGCTCCAGCCCGCCCACAGCGTGACGTTGCAGATGCAAACCACGCTGAAGGCACCGAAGAGGATGATGTGGTGCAGCCACTTCTGGAAAAAGGCGCTGTTGGCGCAGGTCAGCGTGGTGAGCAGCACCACGCAGGTGGCGAGCAGTTGCAGCAGGCTGATATGCAGCGCATCAGAGGACGGGGCGGCAAAGTAATTCTGCGAGGCGATGACGGCGGTGACCAGAAAAATCAGGATGCTCATCACGTGCAGGCGGGCGATGTTCTGCTGCAAGTGATGCTGGCGCATTTGCTGCACCTGTTCGTGATTCAGGCGCAGACCGGACGAAAACACGGTGAGCCAGGCGGGCAGGGGGCGCTTTTGGGTGTCCTGCGGCAGCGGGGGCGGGTCGTCGAGGATTTTGTCGGACTCGGGCAGCGCGCGTTGCGGGTCAAACACCTGCACCTGATTGCGCCCCGCGCGCTTGGCGGCGTAGAGCATCCGGTCAGCCACGGTAAAGAGTTGCCCGGGCTGGTCTTGCGCGTCGGGCGCTTGCCAGGCGACGCCGGCGCTGATGGTGACGCGCTGGTTCGGACTTTCGGCGTGTTCGATATTGAGCAGTTCGATGGCGTGGCGCAGGTCGTCGGCCAGTTCGGGCAGGTTTTCGGGCGCGATGTTGTACCAGATGGCGGTAAATTCTTCGCCACCATAGCGGGCGACGAAATCGAACGGGCGGTTCATCATCTGCTGCAAGGTGCTGGCGACCTGATGCAGCACGTTGTCGCCAGCGATGTGGCCGTAGTGGTCGTTATAGGCCTTGAAGTGGTCGACATCAATCATCGCCAGCGCGATGGTTTTGTGGTCGCGCCGGGCTTGCCGCCACAGGCGGGAAAAACGCTGCGCAAGCTGGCGGCGGTTGGGCAGGGCGGTGAGCGGGTCGGTATCGGCCAGCGACTGGCGGCGCTGGTGGCGCAAAAACGCCTGCCGGGTGGTTTGTTCCAGAATGCAGGCGCACGCCGAACCGGCAATCCAGGCGCAGGTCATGAACAGCGTGTGGCGCGTGAAGAGGGTGCCGCTGTGGATTTGCCCTTCCACGACGGCAAAGAACAGCAACAAAATCAGGCTGACCAGACAGCGGTCGTTCCAGGTGGCGGTGATGTTGACGAACTGGA
The DNA here is from genome assembly GCA_017553285.1 of Rhodocyclaceae bacterium. Classification (GTDB taxonomy): domain Bacteria; phylum Pseudomonadota; class Gammaproteobacteria; order Burkholderiales; family Rhodocyclaceae; genus JAFZMK01. The sequence goes on along the minus strand of JAFZMK010000328.1, from coordinate 6,049 downwards.
AAAAGAAAATCGCCACCAGCATGGTCTGGTAGGGGCGGTACGAGCCGGCCTGCCAGGCCACCAGTTCCATGTAAAACAGCGCACTGCCCAGCGCCAGCGAGAGCAGCAGCGTGATGACGGGGGCGATGCGCGGCGGCGCAAAGGCGGCAGCCGCAATCCAGGTGACGACGATGGGTATCAGCGTGTGGATGCGCGCCTGCGTGACGGCGGCATAGGCTTCGGGCGAGAGCGCATCGCGATCCAGCACGCCTTGCACGATGACGATAATCAGCGCCCCCAGCATCAGCCAGGGGACGTAACGCAGGTCATCCTGAAGATAGGTGCGGAATTTTTCTTCCAGCGCGGGCGCAAAACGCTGGGAGAGCAGGCTGCCGGGGGAAGTGGGCAGCAGATTGTCCGCAGGCGGTTCGTACTTGGGCATGGGCAGCGGTGCGCGGGAAAAATGTCGGCAAATGCGCGCCAGTTCTGCCTGCCAGCGTGCCGGGCACAGGAGAAAAATGCAGGTTCCGGGGCGTCGCGCGATTCTGGCATAATAGCACGCCCCCCGCCCGCGAGGGCGAAACCTCTGGAGACGAAAACCCATGTCGCAACAACACGCTGATGCTGCCATTGCCGCCGCGCCCGATTACGTCCGTCACACCCGCCTCAAGGAATGGGTCGCAAGCATTGCCGCCCTCACCGAACCTGACCGCGTCTATTGGTGCGATGGCTCGCAGGAAGAGTACGACCGCCTGTGCGCCGAAATGGTGGCTTCCGGTATGCTCGTCAAGCTGAACCCGGAAAAGCGCAAAAACAGCTTCCTCGCCTGCTCGGATCCGTCCGACGTTGCCCGCGTCGAAGACCGCACTTTCATCTGCTCGGAAAAGCAGGAAGACGCCGGCCCCACCAACAACTGGGAAGCCCCCGCCAAGATGCGTGAGACCCTGAACGGCCTGTTCAAGGGCTGCATGAAAGGGCGCACGATGTACGTCATCCCGTTTTCCATGGGGCCGCTGGGTTCGCCGATTGCGCACATCGGCATCGAAATTTCCGATAGCCCCTACGTGGTCGCCAACATGCGCATCATGACGCGCATGGGCAAAGGCGTCTTTGACGTGCTCGGTGCCGACGGCGAATACGTGCCGTGCGTGCACTCGGTCGGCGCGCCGCTGGAAGCCGGGCAGAAAGATTCCCGCTGGCCGTGCAACCCCACCACCAAATACATCGTGCATTACCCCGAGACGCGCGAAATCTGGTCCTATGGTTCCGGCTACGGCGGCAATGCCCTGCTGGGCAAAAAATGCTTTGCCCTGCGCATCGCCTCGAACATGGCGCGCGACCAGGGCTGGCTGGCAGAGCACATGCTCATCCTCGGCGTCGAATCGCCGCAAGGTGAAAAAACCTATGTCGCCGCTGCCTTCCCCTCGGCGTGCGGCAAAACCAACTTCGCCATGCTGATTCCGCCCGCCAGCATGAAGGGCTGGAAAGTCACCACCATTGGCGATGACATCGCCTGGATCAAACCCGGCAAGGATGGCCGTTTTTACGCCATCAACCCCGAAGCCGGTTATTTCGGCGTCGCCCCCGGCACGTCCGAAAAAACCAACTACAACGCCATGGCGACCTTGAAGGAAAACGTCATCTTCACCAACGTCGCGCTTACCGACGATGGCGACGTATGGTGGGAAGGCATGAGCAAAACCCCGCCCGCGCACCTCATCGACTGGCAAGGCAAGGACTGGACGCCCGAAGACGGCAAGAATGGCCGCAAGGCGGCGCACCCGAACGCCCGCTTCACCGCCCCCGCCAGCCAGTGCCCGAGCATTGACCCGGATTGGGAAAACCCCGCCGGTGTGCCGATTTCCGCCTTCATCTTCGGCGGGCGGCGCGCCACCACCATCCCGCTGGTCTATCAGGCGTTCAACTGGAATTTCGGCGTCTATCTGGCTTCCACGCTCGGCTCGGAAACCACTGCCGCCGCCTTTGGCGCGCAAGGCGTGGTGCGCCGCGACCCGTTCGCCATGCTGCCCTTCTGCGGCTACCACATGGGCGACTACTTCAACCACTGGCTGAAGATGGGGCATCGTGTGGAACACACGCCCAAAATCTTCTGCGTCAACTGGTTCCGCATGGACAAAGACGGCAACTTCATGTGGCCGGGCTTTGGCGAGAACATGCGCGTGCTCAAATGGATTGTCGACCGCGCCCACAACCGCATCGGCGCGCGCGAAACCACGCTGGGCTGGATGCCGCGTTTTGACGACATCGACTGGACGGGGGCGGACATGGACCGCGCCGCCTTCGATGCGCTCACCGAAGTCGACGCGGACGCCTGGCGCAAAGAGCTGGAACTGCACAAAGAATGGTTCGACAAAATCGGTGAGCGCCTGCCGCGCGAGCTGGCGCTGAAACGCGAACTCGTCGGTCTCGGCCTGGAAAAACAGGCCGCTGCCTGATTTACCGGTGTCTCCTTGTGGCGCCCGCCCGTTGATTTTGGGCGGGCGTTTTTTTCTTTTCCCTGCCTTTTGTCTGCTGGTCTGCCGTCATGAATCTCGCGCCCCGCATTCAGGAAATTCACCCCTTCCGCGTCATGGAACTGCTCGCCCGCGCGCGCGCCTTGCAAGCGCAAGGGCACGACATCATTCACCTTGAAGTCGGCGAACCCGATTTCCCCACGCCCGAACCCGTGCTGGAAGCGGCAAAACGGTTTTTTGTCGAACACGGCGGCCACGTACCCTACACGCCCACGGCAGGGCTGAGCGCGCTGCGCGAAGCCATCGCCGCCTATTACGCCAGCCGCTTTGGCGTGACGGTTTCGCCGCAGCGCATTCTGGTCACCACCGGGGCGTCGGCAGCATTGACGCTCATCCTCGCCGCCGCCACGCATCCGGGCGACGGCTGGCTGATGCCCGACCCAAGCTACCCCTGCAACCGCCACCTGGTGCGTACCTTTGAAGGCCAGACGCACCGCATTCCGGTGGATGCCGCCGACAACTTCCAGCCCACCGCCGCGCATGTTGAACAATACTGGCGCGCCAACACGCGCGGACTGATGCTCGCCACGCCCTCCAACCCCACCGGCACGGTGCTGACGCTGGCGCAGATTGCCGCGCTGGCGGATGCCGTGCGTCAGCGTGGCGGGCTGCTGATTGTCGACGAAATCTATCAAGGGCTGAATTACGACGGCGAGGCGTGCACGGCGCTCAGCGTCGCGCCCGATGCCTTCATCATCAACAGCTTTTCCAAATACTTCGGTATGACCGGCTGGCGGCTGGGCTGGCTGGTCGCCCCCGAAGGCTGGGCACCGCATCTGGAAAAACTCGCCCAACACCTCTACATCTGCGCCCCCACGCCGGCGCAATATGCCGCGCTGGTCGCGTTGGATGACACCACGCGCCCCGTGCTGGAAGCGCGCCGCGAAGCGCTGCGCCGCCGCCGCGACGTATTTACCCAAGCCTTGTCCGCCAGCGGCCTGATACTGGACGCTGCGCCGCAAGGCGCGTTCTACCTCTACGCCGACGCATCCCCCTTCACCGACGACACGCAGCGTCTGGCAGCCGACTTGCTGGAACAAGCGCACGTTGCCTGCACGCCCGGCATCGACTTTGGCGAACACCGCACGCAAACGCGCCTGCGCTTTGCCTACACCACCGAGGAAGCCCGCTTGCAGGAAGCCGCCGAACGCATCGCCCGCGTACTGCAACGCCGTTAGCGGGCTGCGCATGGCAAAAAAGTTTCCCCTGCATCCCAAACACCCCGAGCGCATCTGCTGGGGCTGCGACAAATACTGCCCCGCAGACAACCTCGGCTGCGGCAACGGCGCAGAGCGCACCCCGCACCCGGCGGAACTGCTCGGCGAAGACTGGTATGAATACGGCGATTGGGAACTGGATGAGACCGACGCATCGCCCGACCCGTCGGCGTGAGGTGCGCGCAACGTGTCAGGATAGGCAGCAGGGTAGGTACAATGCGCGGCGTTTGAATAATCGGCAGGGGCGCAGGATGGCAGGCAGCAAACACGAATACGGGCTTTCATGGATTGATCAGGATGCCCTGTACAACGGCATCAAGAGCATTTTTTCCAAGGCGCTTGGGCTGGCGCGTCCAAGTAAGGAATTGCCGCCTGACCCCTTCTCCATTCTCGCGCAGGCGGCCATTGCTGATACGTCTTTTGATGTCAGCCTTGCTTTCGAGCGCCAGCGCGCACTCAACAAAACCATTTCCAACGCGGTCGGGGAAATGCACCAATACATTCTCGGTCTGGCACCCAATTGGGAGAGCCTCGGGCGCAGTGGCGGGTTGCTGGATGTGTGCACCGTTGCGGGCTACATACACCCGAAATTCGGCAAAGCTGTTGTCGCCGAGGTAAAAAACCGCTTCAACACCATCAAGGCGTCAGACGAGCCGGATGAGTGGGACAAAATCAAGGCCGCAACCAAATTTGCCAAGGGGGCGCAGGGCTATCTTTTCCAGATTACCCCGAAAACGCCGCAACGCTACGACCATCCATGGACGCCTTCACACCGCACCGCCGACCCGGATGTGCGCGTCTGCGACGGGGCTACAGCCTACGAAATTGTGTTTGGGCATCCGGCTGCGCTGAAAGAACTGTATCTGGCGCTGCCGCAGATCTTCCGCGACATCCGCCTTGAAAACGGGCTGGATACCAAGGCACCGCTGCCGGATGCAGCGCGCATGGCGGAACTTTACGCGCGTGTGTTTCCGGATTAATCGAACGGCAGCGCCCGCTGCGCGTTTTCCGGTACGCCGAATGCCAAAGCAGTTTGCCGCAAGGCATCGCCAGCCAAATCATGGCGCGTAATCGGTGGCACTTCCACAAACCCGTTTTTTTCCGCCCCACCCAGCATGGCAAGCACCGCGCGTCCAATGTGATACGCCATATTGACTGGAACTGCATTGCCAATCTGCCGGTAGCGCCCCGCCTGCGAGCCGCAAAACTCCCATTCGTCGGGAAAGCTCTGGATGCGCGCATATTCGCGCACTGTCAGCGGGCGGGTTTCTTCCGGGTGGCAGCGTTCAGTCTGTTTTTGCGCGGGCGCACAGGTTAGCGTCAGGCTTGGCTCGGTCCACGCCAGACGGCGCGCCATGCCGGTTTTTCCGCCGGCGAGATGGTACGAACCTTTCAGGTATTCGCGCTGCAAGGCTTCGGGCAAGTCGCGCCAATAGCCGCCGGGCGGCACGAGTGCCAGAATTTCGCGCTTGCGCGGCGGGTAGCTTGCGCCGTCCGATGCCGGGCAATCGCCTATGGCGTCCCACACCGTCAACAGCGCCCCGTCTTGCTTCGGAAACAAGATGGGCAATCCCAAATCTTCGCGCACACCGAGTATCACCAGCCGCTCGCGCTTTTGTGCCACGTCCATGAATTGCGCGCGCAACACCTTGACGGCGACCTGATAGCCCTCGTCCATGAGCGCCGCCAGCATGGTGCGCAGGGTTTTGCCGCCGTCATGGGTCAGCAGCCCGCGCACGTTTTCCATCATGATGGCGCGCGGGCGGCATTCGCGCACGGCGCGCAGGAACTCAAAGAACAGCGTCCCGCGCGTGTCGCCAAACCCTTTGGACTTGCCCGCATAGCTGAACGCCTGGCACGGCACGCCGCCTTGCAGCAAATCAACCTGGCCAAGATACGGCGTGAAGTCCAGTGTGTGTACATCACCTTCAACAATATTCCACTGCGGACGGTTGCGCCGCAACGTGGCGCACGCCTGCGGGTCAATTTCATTGAGCATCAAATGCTGGAAACCGGCGTTTTCCAGCCCCAGCGCCGTGCCGCCTGCGCCCGCGAACAGTTCCAGCGTCTTCAGACCGACTGGCGCGGATTTCAAAACGCGAAACGCCGGACGGCGCTGTCCGCGCGGTGCGCTGTGCTGCGCTTGCGCGCGCTTGATTTCCCCCGGATTGAAGAGCCGCCGACCTCGTGCGTCCCGGCTGCAACGCAGCAGCCCGAGCTTGGCCCAGCGGCGTATCGTGTCAATGGAAACATCAAGTTGCCGCGATGCTTCGCCTGCGGTCAATTGCCCAGCTATTGCCAGCGTCATGTGTTGTCCTT
>JAFZMK010000327.1 GCA_017553285.1 Rhodocyclaceae bacterium | reverse complement strand
TCGTGTCGAACGTGGTGTGATTACCGTTGGCGACGAAATCGAAATCGTCGGCATCAAAGCCACCGCCAAAACCACCTGCACCGGTGTCGAAATGTTCCGCAAACTGCTCGACCAAGGTCAGGCCGGTGACAACGTCGGCGTACTGCTGCGCGGCACCAAGCGTGAAGAAGTCGAGCGTGGTCAAGTGCTCGCCAAGCCCGGCACCATCACCCCGCACACCCACTTCACCGGCGAAGTGTATGTCCTGTCCAAAGACGAAGGTGGTCGTCACACCCCCTTCTTCAACAACTACCGCCCGCAGTTCTACTTCCGCACCACGGACGTCACTGGTGCCATCACCCTGCCGGAAGGCTCCGAGATGGTCATGCCTGGTGACAACATCAGCATCACTGTCAAGCTGATTGCCCCGATTGCCATGGAAGAGGGCTTGCGCTTCGCCATCCGCGAAGGTGGCCGCACCGTCGGCGCTGGCGTGGTGGCCAAGGTGATTGAGTAATCTTTCGCCAAACTCAGGCAGTCTTGCCAGAGACTGCCTTGCGCACACAGGCGCCCGAACCGTTCTGATGCGGCTCGGGTGCGCCGTTTTCGCAAGGCGCGCCTTGAACAACACATAGCTTGCTTACGCAGGGGTATAGCTCAACTGGCAGAGCGCCGGTCTCCAAAACCGGAGGTTGAGGGTTCGATTCCTTCTGCCCCTGCCAATTTCTTTTTTCTCGATAGATGGCCGATAAGATCAAATTTGTGGTGGCGTTGCTCCTGCTGGTGGCAGGCGTATTCGGCTTCTACGCGCTGGGCGACATGCCTTTGGTCGTGCGGGTGCTGGCCGTGCTGGCAGGCGTTGTGCTTGCCGCTGCGGTGGGGCTGCAAAGCACGCCGGGCAAGCGCTTTGCCGCCTTTGCCCGCGAAGCGATTGCCGAAACACGCAAGGTCGTCTGGCCTTCGCGCAAGGAAACCGTGCAGACCACCATGATTGTGTTTGTTTTCGTGCTGCTGGTTTCGGCTTTTCTGTGGCTTGTTGACAAGACGCTGGAGTGGCTGCTCTACGGCCTGTTGTTGGGGTGGAAGTAACGATGTCGAAACGCTGGTACGTTGTACATGCCTATTCGGGCTTTGAGAAGTCCGTGCAGCGCGCGCTGGTCGACCGGGTTGCCCGTTCCGGCTTGCAGGATTTTTTTGGCAACATTCTGGTGCCGGTCGAAGAAGTGGTGGAAACCCGCAAGGGCGGCCAGAAAATGATTACCCAGCGCAAGTTTTTCCCCGGCTATGTGCTGGTGGAAATGGAGCTGAATGATGAAACCTGGCACCTGGTGAAATCGACGCCGAAGGTGACGGGGTTTGTCGGTGGCTCGGCGCAGCGCCCGACGCCGATTTCCGAGGCGGAAGTCGACAAAATCATGCACCAGATGCAAGAAGGGGTGGAAAAACCCCGTCCCAAGGTGTTGTGGGAAATTGGCGAATCGGTGCACGTCAAGGAAGGGCCGTTTGCGGGCTTCAATGGCGTGCTGGAAGACGTCAATTACGACAAAAACAAACTGCGTGTCGCGGTGACCATCTTTGGTCGCTCGACGCCGGTGGAACTGGATTTCGATCAGGTGGAAAAAACCTGATGGGAAACAGGCTTCGCCATGCGTGGCGGGGCACGAGGAGCGCATCGTCTTGCGGACGGGCGCGTATGAACTCAATAATGGAGAGTATCCATGGCAAAAAAAATCATTGGCTATATCAAGTTGCAGGTTCCTGCCGGGAAAGCCAACCCGAGTCCCCCGATTGGCCCGGCGCTGGGTCAGCGTGGTCTGAACATTATGGAATTCTGCAAGGCGTTCAATGCCCAGACGCAGGGCGTGGAACCCGGTCTGCCGATTCCGGTGGTGATTACCGCCTTTGCGGACAAGAGCTTCACCTTCGTGATGAAGACACCGCCGGCGTCCATCCTGATCAAGAAAGCGGCGAAGCTGACCAAAGGCTCGTCCAGACCGCACGCTGACAAGGTCGGCTCGATTACTCGCGCCCAGGTGGAGGAAATCGCCAAGACCAAGATGAAAGATTTGACCGCCGCCGATCTGGAAGCGGCGGTGCGCACCATTGCGGGTTCCGCCCGCAGCATGGGCGTTACCGTGGAGGGGCTGTAATCATGGCGAAAGTTTCCAAACGTGTTGCCGCCCTGCGTGCGAAAGTCGACCGTAGCCGCATCTACCCGCTGGGTGAAGCGCTGGCGCTGGTCAAGGAATGTGCCACGGCCAAATTCGATGAATCGGTGGATATTGCCGTCAACCTCGGCATTGATGCCCGCAAATCCGACCAGCTCGTGCGCGGCTCCGTGGTGATGCCGGCGGGCACCGGCAAAACCGTGCGCGTTGCCGTGTTTGCCCAGGGCGAAAAAGCCGAAGCTGCCCGCGCTGCCGGTGCGGACGTGGTTGGTTTTGACGAGCTTGCCGAGCAGGTCAAAGGCGGTCAGATTGATTTTGACCTGTGCATCGCCACGCCGGACTCCATGCGTGTGGTCGGTCAGCTTGGTCAGATTCTCGGCCCGCGCGGCCTGATGCCGAACCCGAAAGTCGGCACCGTGACGATGGACGTGGCTACGGCGGTGAAAAACGCCAAGGCCGGCCAGGTGCAATACCGCACCGACAAGGCGGGCATCGTGCACGCTACGGTGGGTCGTGCCTCCTTTAGCGTCGATGCGCTGACGCAAAACTGCAAGGCGCTCATCGATGCGCTGGTGAAAGCGCGTCCGGCCTCTGCCAAAGGTGTGTATCTGCGCAAAATTTCCGTCTCCAGCACCATGGGTGCAGGGGTGCGGGTGGATGCCGCCGCCGTGGCTGCGGAAAACGTCGCCGCCTGATTGGCGCGGCAAAGCGCGCGTGCCCCTTGTGTGGCGCGCGCAAAGAACTTTGGGCCGGTGGCAAAACGGCAGTAGTTGGGTCGATGCGCCGCCGGGTTATCAAAGACCGTTGGGGGGATTCCCTTAATTGGAGGCTTCGGCCTTCGCCCAGCGCAGATGGCGATTCCCGAAAGAAGTGGCTTGGGGGCAGGGCGGTTTGCCTGCCGAAGAGCTTCCTGAATGACGGTCGCCTTGGTTGCCTGTTGCGTGTTTTGCGCGCACGGGCGTTTTAGAAAGGAGAGTGACCTTGGGTCTCAATCTTGACGACAAGAAGGCAGTTGTTGCCGAAGTCTCCGCCGAACTGGCGAAGGCGCAGGCGGTGATTGTCGCTGAGTACCGTGGCCTCGAAGTTGGGCAAATCACTGAGTTGCGTGCGAAAGCGCGTGCTTCGGGTGTGTATTTGCGCGTGCTGAAAAATACCCTGGTTCGTCGTGCCGTTGCCGGCACGCCGTTTGAAGGGCTGGCTTCCAGCATGGTGGGTCCGCTGATTTACGGGATTTCCGCAGATCCGGTGGCGCCTGCCAAAGTGCTGAGCGAGTTTGCCAAATCGAACGACAAACTGGTGGTGAAAGCGGGCGCAATGCCGAACTACGTCATGGATGTGGCGGGCGTGAAAGCCCTCGCTTCCATGCCGAGTCGCGAAGAACTGCTGGCAACCTTGCTGGGTACCCTGCAAGCGCCGGTGGCGAAATTCGTTCGCACCCTCAACGAAGTGCCCGGCAAATTCGTTCGCACGGTGGCTGCACTGCGCGATGCGAAAGAGGCTGCTTGATTTTTTCCGTCCCTTTTCATGGGCGTAACCGAAACCTGATTCAGGAGTAAAAAAATGGCTGTATCGAAAGACGATATTCTGGAAGCGATTGGCAACATGACCGTGCTTGAGCTGTCTCAGCTCATCAAGGACATGGAAGAAAAATTCGGCGTTTCCGCCGCTGCGGCTGCCGTGGCCGTTGCCCCGGCGGGCGGCGCTGCCGGTGGTGGCGCGGCTGCTGCTGCCGAAGAGAAGAGCGAGTTCGACGTGGTGCTGGTTGCCGCTGGCGACAAGAAAGTCGAGGTCATCAAGGTTGTCCGTGCGGCGACCGGCCTGGGCCTGAAAGAAGCCAAAGACCTCGTCGATGGCGCGCCGAAGACGGTGAAAGAAGGCGTGGCCAAGGCCGACGCCGAAGCCATGAAGAAGCAACTGGAAGAAGCGGGCGCCAAGGTCGAAATCAAGTAAGACCTGCGCAGCGCAGCGGGGCTGGTGCCGTTTTCGGGCATCAGCCCTGCACTTGTTTCTGGCGAATTGGCGCATCGTGCGGCGGGAAACGCCTTTTCGCGCGCGCCGGCGGCAAGGCCAAAACAAAGCGGTTTGCAGCCATTTTGTTTTGTCCTTTCCTTTCACGTCTGACCGTTTTTCGGAGTTCCCATGACGTATTCCTACACCGAGAAAAAACGTATCCGCAAAAGTTTTGGCAAGCGCAACGCCATTCGTGACGTGCCGTTTTTGCTGGCAACGCAGATTGATTCCTTCCGCACTTTCCTGCAAGACGGCGTGCCGGTGGAAGAGCGCGAAGATGAAGGCTTGCAGGCGGCCTTCACCTCGATTTTTCCGATTGTGGCCAATAGCGGCAATGCCCGTCTGGAATTTGTCCACTACATGCTGGGCGAACCGGCCTTTGACGTGAAAGAGTGCCAACAGCGCGGGCTGACCTATGCTGCGCCGCTGCGCGCGCGCGCGCGTCTGGTGATTCTGGACCGTGAGTCCGAGCAGGAAGCCATCAAGGAAGTGCGCGAAAACGAAGTTTATATGGGCGAGATTCCGCTGATGACGGAAACTGGCTCGTTTGTCATCAACGGCACCGAGCGCGTCATCGTCAGCCAGTTGCACCGCTCGCCGGGCGTGTTTTTCGACCACGACAAAGGCAAGACGCACTCCAGCGGCAAACTGCTGTTTTCTGCCCGCATCATTCCCTATCGCGGCTCCTGGCTGGATTTTGAGTTCGACCCGAAAGACTGCCTGTTCTTCCGCGTCGACCGCCGCCGCAAGATGCCGGCGACCATCCTGCTGAAAGCCATCGGCATGAATGCCGAGGAAATTCTCGCCTCCTTCCACGACTTTGACACCGTGACGGTGAAAACCGGCAAGGATGGCGTGAAGACGATGCATTTTGGCGTCATCGCCTCGCGTCTGCGCGGCGAAATCGCCCGTTTCGACATTCAGGACAAAAAAGGCGAAGTCATCGTCGCGCGCGACAGCCGCATTACCGTGCGCCACATCCGCGCCATTGAGCAGGCGGGCATCACCAGCCAGGAAATCGCCAACGAATTTGTGGTCGGGCGCGTGCTCGCCAAGGCGGTGGTGGATAAAGCCACGGGCGAGATGGTGGCGCAGGCCAACGACGAAATCACCGAAGAGCTGCTGGAAAAAATCCTCGCCGCCGAAGTTGGGGAATTCCAGACGCTGTTTGTCAATGATCTGGACCGTGGCGGCTACATTTCCCAGACCTTGCGCATTGATGAGACGCAAGACCAATGGACGGCGCGCGTGGCCATCTACCGCATGATGCGCCCGGGCGAGCCGCCCACGGAAGAAGCTGTCGAAGCGCTCTTCAACAGCCTGTTTTATTCTGCCGACCGCTACGACCTCTCTTCCGTGGGTCGCATGAAGTTCAACCGCCGCGCCTATGCGGACGAAGCCGATTCGCGCGCGCCCGACTGGTGGAAAGCCTTCCATGCGAAAGCGAAGGAGGGCGGCGAAGTTACCGGCGGCGTGCTGTGCAATCAAGACATCCTCGCCGTCATCGGCGTGCTGGTCGAGTTGCGCAATGGTCGTGGCGAGATTGACGATATTGACCACCTCGGCAACCGCCGCGTGCGCTCGGTGGGCGAGCTGGTGGAAAACCAGTTCCGCACCGGTCTGGTGCGCGTGGAGCGCGCCGTCAAGGAGCGCCTGAACCAGGCCGAGAGCGACAACCTGATGCCGCATGATTTGATTAACGCCAAACCCATTTCGGCGGCAATCAAGGAATTTTTCGGCTCCAGCCAGTTGTCGCAGTTCATGGATCAGACCAACCCGCTGTCCGAAATCACCCACAAGCGCCGCGTTTCCGCGCTTGGCCCCGGCGGTCTGACCCGCGAGCGCGCCGGCTTTGAAGTGCGCGACGTGCACCCGACGCACTATGGCCGCGTCTGCCCGATTGAGACGCCGGAAGGTCCGAACATTGGTCTGATCAACTCGCTGGCCGTGTATGCCCGCACCAACCGCTATGGCTTTCTGGAAACGCCGTACCGCAAGGTGATTGACTGCCGCGTGACCAACGAAATCGAATACCTCTCTGCCATCGAAGAAGGTCACTTCATCATCGCCCAGGCCAACGCCCAACTGGGCAAAAAAGGCGAACTGCTCGGCGAACTCATCTCCTGCCGGCACAAGGGCGAATTCATGCTGGCCGAGCCTTCCACCGTGCAATACATGGACGTGGCACCGGGGCAGATTGTGTCGGTGGCCGCCTCCCTGATTCCCTTCCTGGAGCACGACGACGCCAACCGTGCGCTGATGGGTGCCAACATGCAGCGTCAGGCCGTGCCTTGTTTGCGTCCGGAAAAACCGCTGGTCGGCACCGGCATGGAACGCACCGTGGCCGTCGACTCGGGCACGGTGGTGAAAGCCCGCCGTGGCGGCGTGGTCGACTACGTCGATGCCAACCGCATCGTGGTGCGCGTGCATGACGAAGAAACGCAGGGCGGGGATGTGGGCGTCGATATTTACAACGTCATGAAGTACACCCGCTCCAACCAGAGCACCAACATCAACCAGCGCCCGGTGGTCAAGAAAGGCGACATCATCGCCCGGGGCGACGTGGTGGCCGATGGTGCCTCGACTGACCTTGGCGAACTGGCGCTGGGGCAGAACATGCTGGTGGCGTTCATGCCGTGGAATGGCTACAACTTCGAGGATTCCATCCTGATTTCCGAGCGTGTGGTAGCCGATGACCGCTTCACCTCCATCCACATTGAAGAACTCACCGTCGTCGCCCGCGACACCAAGCTGGGACCCGAAGAAATCACCCGCGACATCGCCTCGCTGGGCGATTCGCAAACGCAGCGTCTGGATGAATCGGGCATCGTCTATATCGGCGCGGAAGTCAAGGCGGGCGACGTGCTCGTCGGCAAAGTGACGCCGAAGGGCGAAACCCAGCTTACGCCGGAAGAAAAACTGCTGCGCGCCATCTTTGGCGAAAAGGCTTCCGACGTAAAAGACACCTCGCTGCGCGTGCCCTCCGGCACCGTCGGCACGGTCATTGACGTGCAGGTCTTCACCCGCGAAGGCATCGAGCGCGACAAGCGCGCCCAGTCCATCATGGATGAAATGCTGCGCAGCTTCAAAACCGACCTGGCCGACCAGATGCGCATCGTCGAGCGCGACGCCTTCGACCGTATCCGCAAGATGATTGTCGGCTTGCCTGTCAATGGCGGTCCGGCCAACAGCAACAAGCAAAAACTCGGCAAGGGCGACACGGTGACCGACGACTATCTGGACAACCTCGAGCCGCATCACTGGTTCGACATCCGTCTGGTCGATGAAGCCGTTGCCAAAAAACTGGAAGAAGTCCGCGAAAGTCTGGACAAAACCCGCAAGGCCTTTGACGAGGCCTTTGAAGTCAAGCGCAAGAAACTCACCCAGGGCGACGAACTGCCCCCGGGCGTGCAGAAGATGGTGAAAGTGCACCTGGCCGTCAAACGCCGTCTGCAACCGGGCGACAAAATGGCTGGTCGTCACGGCAACAAGGGCGTGGTCTCGCGCATCGTGCCGGTCGAAGACATGCCCTACATGGCCGACGGCACGCCCGTCGACATCTGCCTGAACCCGCTGGGCGTGCCTTCGCGGATGAACATCGGCCAGATTCTCGAAACCCACCTGGGGCGTGCTGCCCGCGTGCTGGGCGACCGAATCGGCGAGATGCTGCGCAAGCAGGCCTCAGCGCGCGAAGTGCGCGACTTCCTCACCGAGATTTACAACGGCTGCGGCAAGAGCGAAGACTTCGACCAGCTCAACGACACCGAAGTCATCGAACTGGCCAGCAACCTGCGCCGTGGCGTGCCCTTTGCCACGCCGGTGTTCGACGGCGCGGAAGAAGACGAAATCGAGAAGATGTTCAAACTCGCCGGGCTGGATGTTTCCGGGCAGGTGACGCTCTATGACGGGCGCACGGGTGATGCGTTCGACCGCAAGGTCACCGTCGGCTACAAGCACATGCTCAAGCTGCACCACTTGGTCGACGACAAGATGCACGCCCGTTCCACCGGCCCGTACTCGCTTGTTACCCAGCAGCCGCTGGGCGGCAAGGCGCAGTTCGGCGGCCAGCGTTTCGGGGAAATGGAAGTCTGGGCGCTCGAAGCCTACGGCGCTTCCTACACCCTGCAAGAGATGCTCACCGTCAAGTCGGACGACACCGTGGGTCGTACCAAGGTGTATGAAAACATCGTCAAGGGCGAGCACCGCATCGAAGCCGACATGCCCGAATCGTTCAACGTGCTTGTCAAAGAGATTCGTTCGCTTGCCATCGATATCGACCTTGAACGCAACTGACCGTATTTTTCCTCACTGATACCGGCGCGCGCCCCCTTGCGGGGCGTGCGTGTTCCCACTTTCCGCGCCTGGAGTGACCGCTCATGAAAGATTTTTCGCTCGCCAGCATGTTGAAGCAGAATGTTCCCATCCGGAGCGAATTCAACGCCATCACCGTTGGACTGGCCTCGCCGGACAAAATCCGCAGTTGGTCGTATGGCGAAGTCAAAAAGCCCGAGACCATCAACTACCGCACCTTCAAGCCGGAGCGCGATGGCCTGTTCTGCGCCAAGATTTTCGGCCCGGTGAAAGACTACGAATGCGTCTGCGGCAAATACAAGCGCCTCAAGCATCGCGGTGTCATCTGCGAAAAATGCGGCGTGGAAGTCACCCAGGCCAAAGTGCGCCGCGAGCGCATGGGGCACATCGAACTGGCCAGCCCGGTGGCGCACATCTGGTTCCTCAAAAGCCTGCCCAGCCGTCTGGGCATGGTGCTGGACATGACGCTGCGCGACATCGAGCGCGTGCTCTACTTTGAAGCCTTCGTCGTCGTCGAACCGGGCATGACGCCGCTCAACCGTGGCCAGTTGCTCACCGAAGACGACTACAACGCCAAGATTGAAGAATTTGGCGACGACTTCGACGCCCTGATGGGCGCCGAAGGCATCCGCGCGCTGCTCTCCAGCATTGATCTGGAAGCCGAAATCGAAAAACTGCGCGGTGAACTCGGCTCCACCGGTTCGGAAGCCAAGGTCAAGAAATTCTCCAAGCGCCTGAAAGTGCTGGAAGCCTTCCGCGCCTCGGGCATCAAGCCCGAATGGATGATTCTGGAAGTGCTGCCGGTGCTGCCGCCGGATTTGCGCCCGCTGGTGCCGCTGGATGGTGGTCGCTTTGCCACCTCGGACTTGAACGACCTCTATCGCCGCGTCATCAACCGCAACAACCGCCTCAAGCGCCTCTTCGAGCTGAAAGCGCCTGAAATCATCCTGCGCAACGAAAAACGCATGTTGCAGGAAGCCGTCGACTCCCTGCTGGACAATGGCCGTCGTGGCAAGGCCATGACGGGTGCCAACAAACGTCCGCTCAAATCGCTCGCTGACATGATTAAGGGCAAGGGCGGTCGTTTCCGTCAAAACCTGCTGGGCAAGCGCGTCGACTATTCTGGCCGTTCGGTCATCGTGGTCGGCCCGCAGCTCAAGCTGCACCAGTGCGGTCTGCCCAAACTGATGGCGCTGGAACTGTTCAAGCCCTTCATCTTCAACAAGCTGGAAATGCTCGGTCACGCCACCACGGTAAAACAGGCCAAGCGCATGGTCGAAGTGCAAGACCCGGTGGTGTGGGACATTCTGGAAGAAGTCATCCGCGAACACCCCGTGCTGCTCAACCGTGCGCCGACGCTGCACCGTCTGGGCATTCAGGCCTTTGAGCCGGTGCTCATCGAAGGCAAGGCCATCCAGTTGCACCCGCTCGTCTGCGTGGCCTTCAACGCCGACTTCGACGGCGACCAGATGGCCGTGCACGTGCCGTTGTCGCTGGAAGCGCAAATGGAAGCGCGCACCCTCATGCTGGCTTCCAACAACGCGCTCTCGCCCGCCAACGGCGACCCGATTATCGTCCCCTCGCAAGACATCGTGCTGGGCTTGTACTACGCCACCCGAGAGGCGAAAAACGCCAAGGGCGAGGGCATGTTGTTTGCGGACGTTTCCGAACTCAAACGCGCCTACGACTGCGGCAAGGTCTCCATCCATGCTCGCGTCACCGTGCGGCTGAAAGTCGTCGAAATCGCCCCCAACGGCGAAAAAGTGCCCACCATCGTGCGTGCTGAAACCACGGTGGGGCGCGCCATGCTTTCCGAAATTCTGCCGCCGGGGCTGCCGTTTTCGGTGATTGACCGCCCGTTGAAGAAAAAGGAAATTTCCAAACTCATCAACGTCTCTTTCCGCCGCTGCGGGCTGAAAGAAACCGTCATTTTTGCCGACAAACTGATGCAGATGGGCTTTTCGCTGGCTACCCGTGCCGGTATTTCCATCTCGGTCAAAGACATGCTCGTGCCCGAGCAGAAAAACGCCCTCATTTCGGAGGCCGAACAGGAAGTCAAGGAAATCGCCAGCCAGTACGCATCCGGTCTGGTCACCGATGGCGAACGCTACAACAAGGTGGTCGATATCTGGGGCAGGGCGGGGGACCGCGTTGCCAAGGCGATGATGGACCAGCTTGGTCAGGAAGTGGTTCGCGACGAAGAAGGCAATCCGCTCAAAAACGAACAGGGCGAGGTGCTCAAGCAGGAATCTTTCAACTCCATCTACATGATGGCAGACTCGGGCGCGCGGGGTTCTGCCGCCCAGATTCGCCAGTTGGCGGGTATGCGCGGCCTGATGGCCAAGCCGGACGGTTCGATTATCGAGACGCCGATTACCACCAACTTCCGCGAGGGGCTGAACGTGCTGCAATACTTCATCTCCACGCACGGCGCGCGTAAAGGTCTGGCCGATACGGCGCTGAAAACCGCCAACTCGGGTTATCTCACCCGCCGTCTGGTCGACGTGACGCAAGATTTGGCGGTCACCGAAGAAGATTGCGGCACCCACGAAGGCTTCCTCATGAAAGCCTTGATTGAAGGCGGCGAAGTGGTCGAACCGCTGCGCGACCGGATTCTGGGGCGCGTCTGCGTCGATGACCTGATCGACCCCGACACCAAGGAAACCGCCATCCCCGCCGGCACGTTGCTGGGCGAAGACGAAGTCGAACTCATCGACCACCTCGGCATTGACGAAGTCAAGGTGCGCACCGCGCTCACTTGTGAGACCCGCTACGGTTTGTGCTCCAAGTGCTATGGCCGCGACCTGGGGCGTGGCAATCTGGTCAACGTCGGCGAAGCGGTGGGCGTGATTGCCGCGCAATCCATCGGTGAGCCGGGCACGCAGCTCACCATGCGTACCTTCCACGTCGGTGGTGCCGCCTCGCGTGCGGCAGCGGCCAGCGGCATTGAAGTGAAATCTGCCGGTACGGTGCGTTTCGCGGGCAACATGCGCTACGTCACCAACGCCAAGGGCGAAAAAATCGTCATTGCCCGTTCTGCCGAAGTGCTGGTTGCCGACGAAATGGGGCGCGAGCGCGAACGCCACAAGCTGCCTTACGGCGCCACCCTGTTTGCCGACGACGGCATGGCGATCAAGGCCGGTGCCCAGTTGGCGGCGTGGGACCCGCACACCCGCCCGATTATTACCGAGTACGCCGGTACGGTGAAATTTGAAAACGTCGAAGAAGGCGTCACCGTTGCCAAGCAGGTCGATGAAATCACCGGCCTGTCGACCCTGGTGGTCATTGACAGCAAACGCCGCAGCTCCAGCTCGTCCAAGAGCGGTGCCCGCCCGCAGGTCAAGCTGCTTGATGCCGACGGCGAAGAAATCAAGATTAGCGGCACCGATCACGCCGTGGCGATTACCTTCCAGGTCGGCTCGCTGATTACCGTCAAGGACGGGCAAGCGGTGAGCGTCGGCGACGTGCTCGCCCGCATCCCGCAAGAATCGGCGAAAACCCGCGACATTACCGGTGGTCTGCCGCGCGTGGCGGAACTCTTTGAAGCCCGCTCGCCCAAGGATGCCGGCATTCTGGCCGAATTCACCGGCACTGTTTCGTTTGGCAAGGACACCAAGGGCAAACAGCGTCTGGTGATTACCGAGCCGGACGGCAACGCCCACGAATTCCTGATTCCGAAAGACAAGCACCTGATGGTGCACGATGGTCAGGTGGTCAACAAGGGCGAAGTCATCGTCGACGGTCCTTCCGACCCGCACGACATCCTCAAGCTCAAGGGCATTGAGGCGCTGGCGCGCTACATCATCGACGAAGTGCAGGACGTGTATCGCTTGCAGGGCGTGAAAATCAACGACAAGCACATCGAAGTCATCGTGCGTCAGATGCTGCGCCGCGTGGTGATTTCCGACCCGGGCGACAGCCGCTTCATCCGCGAAGAGCAGGTGGAACGCTCGGAAGTGCTGGAAGAAAACGAACGCCTCGAAAAAGACGGCAAGCTGCCCGCGCAGTACGACAACATCCTGCTGGGCATCACCAAGGCGTCGCTTTCCACCGATTCCTTCATCTCTGCCGCCTCCTTCCAGGAAACCACCCGCGTGCTCACCGAAGCCGCCATCATGGGCAAACGCGACGATTTGCGCGGTCTGAAGGAAAACGTCATCGTTGGCCGCCTGATTCCCGCCGGCACCGGCATGGCCTATCACAAGAGCCGCCGCTTGCAGCCCGACTGGCTGGGCACGGGCACTGCCGAAGACGCCTTCCTGAATGCCGACGAACTGGCTGCCCAGCAAGTGGAAGCGGGCATGGAAGAAGAGGCTTCGCTGGCAACCAGCGAGGGCTATCCGTCGTCGATGGGCGGCGAGAGTGCTGCGGACGAAAACGCCGCGCCGCTGGAATAATCGCATCCACACCGCCGCCGCGCGCATCGCTTGCGCGCGCGGCGGTTTTTTATGCACAACCCAAAACCAAGGAACCGCCTCATGCGCCTGATTCTCGCTATCTTGCTGCCCTGGCTGCAATTTTTCACGATTGGCCGCCCCTTCGCCGGCATCATCTGCCTGCTGCTGCAAATCACTATCATCGGCTGGCTGCCCGCCGCGATTTGGTCCGTCTATGCGCTCAGCCAATACAAAACCGACCAGAAAATCCGCAAGGCGCTGAGCGCGCCGCGCTGAAACCTGTGTGCGCCCCGGGCACAAAAAACGGCTCTTTGAAGAGCCGTTTTTTGTGGGTGCGCGGCGCGTGCGCGTGCGTAAAAAACAGCGCGCAAAAAAACCGGCGCCCGCAAGCGCCGGTTTGGGGGAGGGCAGCGCGCCTCTTACAGGCCGAGGGTCTCGGCGGTGTAGCGGGCAATCATGCGCTCTTCGTTGGTGGGCACGACGGCGATGGCTACCCGGCTGGACGAGGTGTCGATACGCGAGGCGTGCGCTTCGTTGGCGCGCTCATCCAGTTCCAGACCCAGCCAGCCGACAAGCTGGACGACTTTCTGGCGAATCACCGGGGCGTGTTCGCCAATGCCGCCGGTGAAGATGAGCGCATCCAGCCCCTGCACGGCAGCGGCCAGCGAGCCGATGGAACGCGCAATGCGGTAGCAGAACAAATCCACCGCTTCGCGCGCTTCGGGCGCATCCGATTCGAGCAGGTCGCGCATGTCCTGGCTGATGCCCGAGACGCCCAGCAAGCCGGACTCTTTGTAGAGCAGCTTGGTGATGGCGGCAGCATCCATGTTTTTGCGCTCCATGAGGTAGAGCAGCACGCCGGGGTCGATAATGCCGCAGCGCGTGCCCATCATGAGACCGTCGACGGCGGTAAAGCCCATCGTGGTGGTCACGCTCTTGCCGTTGCGCAGGGCACACATGGAAGCGCCATTGCCCAGGTGGGCGATGATGACGGCACCGTCGGCCTTGTCCTTCCCGATGATTTCCGGCAACTGGCGGGAGACGTAGTCATACGACAGGCCGTGGAAACCGTAGCCCTTGACGCCTTCTTGCGTGAGTGCGCGGGGAATGGCATAGGCTTGCGCCAGCGGCGACTGGGTGCGGTGGAAGGCCGTATCGAAGCAGCCGACCTGACCGATTGCGGGCAGCAGCGCCCGCACGGCTTCGACCGCGCGCAGGTTGTGCGGCTGGTGCAGCGGGGCGAGCGGAATGAAGGCTTCGAGTTCCTTCATGTTCTCGGGCGTCAGGCGCAGCGGCGCGCTGTATTTTTCGCCCCCGTGCACGACGCGGTGACCAGCAGCGGCAATGTCCAGATTCGGGTCAATGGTGTTGAGCCAGTTGAACAGGTGCGAGAGCGCGCTGCGGTGCTGCTCGGACTGGTCGCCGTCGAGCGTGACCGTTTCCTTGAACTTGCGCCCGTCCGAAGTTTTCGCAGAAAACTGCGGTGCTTCGGTGCCGATGCCTTCGTATTGACCGGAGATGACCGGGCTGGGCGCGATGCGCTCGGGTGTGTTGGCATCCAGCGGGTAGAGGGCGAATTTGAGGCTGGAAGAACCAGCGTTGAGTACGAGGATGGTTTTCATGCGTGTTGTTCCCTTCTTCTGTGGACCATGAGCTGAACGATGGCGCACGAGGCGGCGCGGGTTTCTGCCGTGTCGGCGCGGCTGGTCAGCACGATGGGCACGCGCGCGCCCAGCACGACGCCAGCCATGAGCGCCTTGGCGAGGTATTCAAGCTGTTTGGCAAGCATGTTGCCCGATTCGAGATCCGGCACCATGAGGATGTCTGCCTGACCGGCAACCACGGAGTGAATGCCCTTGGTTTTCGCGGCAACCAGGGAGACGGCGTTGTCGAATGCCAGCGGGCCGTCGAGCAGACCGCCCTTGATTTGACCACGGTCGGCCATTTTGCACAGCGCGGCGGCTTCCAGCGTGGAGCGAATCTTGGGCGTGACGGTTTCCACCGCCGAGAGGATGGCGATTTTGGGTTCGGCAATGCCCAGGTCGTGCCCCAGGTCAATGGCGTTCTGGATGATGTGGACTTTTTCTTCCAGCGTCGGTTCGATATTCACCGCCGCGTCGGTAATCATGATGGGACGCGGGTAGGTGGGCACGTCGGCAAGGAAGACGTGGCTGATGCGCCGTTCGGTGCGCAGGTGGCGCACGACTTCGCCCATCATCTCGTCGGTGTGCAGTGAGCCTTTCATCAGCGCTTCGGCCTTGCCTTCGGCGCACAGGCTCACGGCTTTGGCAGCCGAGGCGTGACTGTGCGGGGTGTCGATGATGGTCATGCCGTTGAGATCAAAGCCGAATTCTTCGGCGACGGCGCGAATGCGCGCTTCCGGGCCGACCAGAATCGGCTCGACCAGCCCGGCTTTGGCCGCTTGCACGGGGCCGGAGAGCGATTCTTTGTCGCAGGGGTGGGTGACGGCAATCGGGATGGGGGACAGACCGGAGGTGATGGACAGCAGGTGACGATAGCGCTGTTCGCGGTCCGAGATGGTGATGTCGGGCAACTGCACGCGGGTGCGCTTGATTTTTTCGGTCGGCGCCTGCACTTCGGCCTTGCCGTCGATAATCTTCATGCCGTCCTGATTGACCGCGAGGCAATCGAAGACGATGTGGTGGTCACGGTCGTGCTTGGCTTCGCAGGTAATCGTGATGGTGAGGGTGTCGCCCACGGTGATGGGGCGGTGAAAATTCATCGACTGGGAGACGTAGACCGTGCCCGGGCCAGGGAATTCCGTGCCAAGCACGGTGGAGATGAGGGCACTGCCCCACATGCTGTGACCGACGATTTCGCGAAACTGGCCAGAACGGGCAAATTCGGTGTCGACGTGGGTGGGGTTGACGTCACCGGACATGATGGCGAACAGATGAATGTCGCTGGGGCGCAGGGTGCGCACGAGCTGTGCGGTATCGCCAACCTGGATTTCATCGTAGGTTTTGTTTTCGATGAACTGATTTTGAGTCATGACGTCGCTACCTCGCTGAAAGTGAAAGGGTGGAACGGGCGCCCGGGTGCGTTGCGCACAGCGCTGCTGCCTGGGCAGTCGGGAGTTACGTGCGCCGCATTATAGGGGAATTGCCGCGTCAGGGCTTGCGAAAAGGCAAAAAGGAGGCAGCGAACAGGCACAATCGCGCGGTGCTTCAGGGCGTTGCGGGCTGTGCGGCGGCGGGGGCGCGGGGCGGGCGTGATAAAATCCGCCGATTTTTGTGGCGCGTTTTGCGCGGGATGGTCAAACAATGGTGCACACGCTTGAGACGGCGGGCGATGAACCCCTGCATGTGGTGATTCTGGCGGCAGGCAAGGGGACGCGGATGCGCTCGGCGCGCCCGAAAGTGTTGCACGAAATCGGCGGCAAACCGATGCTGGCGCGGGTGCTGGAAACCGCCACGGCGCTGCGTCCGCAGGCCATTCACGTGGTGGTCGGCCACGGCGCGCAGCAGGTGCGCGAGGCGCTGCCGTCGGCTGCGGTGCATTGGGTGGAACAGGCCGAACAACGCGGCACCGGGCACGCGCTGCAACAGGTGTTGCCCGCGTTGCCGCCGACGGGCAAAACGCTGGTGCTCTACGGCGATGTGCCGCTGATTGACGTGGCAAGCCTCAGCGCGCTGCTTGCCGCCGCGCAAGGCGAGGCGCTGGGCGTGCTCACCGACGTGCTGGACAACCCCTTTGGCTACGGGCGCATCGTGCGCGATGCTGCCGGTGGCGTTGCCGCCATCGTGGAAGAAAAAGACGCCAGTGATGCGCAGCGGCGGCTGCGCGAAATCAATACGGGCATCCTAGCGCTGCCCAATGCGCGGCTGGCGGGCTGGTTGCAGGCGCTGCGCCCGTCCAATGCGCAGGGCGAACTGTATTTGACCGACCTGATTGCGATGGCCGCCGCCGCAGGCGTGCCGGTGCGTCCGGTGCCGGTGGCGGCGCATCACCTTGCCGCTGGCGTCAATGACTGCGCGCAACTCGCGGCGCTGGAGCGCGCCTTCCAGCACGGCGAGGCGCAGCGGCTGATGCGCGAAGGCGTGACTTTGCTGGACCCGGCACGCTTTGATTTGCGCGGCACGCTGCGCTGCGGGCAGGATGTGGTGCTGGATGCCAACGTGCTGCTGGAAGGCGAGTGCGTGCTGCATGACGGCGTGCGCGTGGGCGCGAACTGCGTGCTGAAAAACGTTGTACTCGGCGCGGGCACGGTGGTCGCGCCGTTTTCGCATCTGGAAGAGTGCACGGTGGGCGCCAATGTGCGCATCGGCCCCTATGCCCGGCTGCGCCCGGGGGCGCAACTGGCCGACGATGTGCACGTGGGCAATTTTGTGGAAATCAAGAAATCCACGCTGGCGCGCGGCGCGAAGGTGAATCATCTGACCTACGTGGGCGATGCGGACATTGGCGAGAAAACCAACGTCGGCGCGGGCACGGTGACGTGCAACTACGACGGCGTCAACAAATTCCGCACCGAAATCGGCGCCAACTGCTTCATCGGCAGCGGCGCGCTGCTGGTTGCGCCGGTGCGTGTGAATGATGGCGCGACGGTGGGCGCGGGCAGCGTGATTGTGCGCGATTGCCCGCCGGAGAGCCTGAACATCGCCCGTGGACGCCAAGTATGCATTGCCGACTGGCAACGCCCGCAGGCACGCGACAAGGACAAACCGTAACGGAAGGCAAGGATTATGTGCGGCATCGTGGGCGGCATTTGCGCCGCAGACAACATTGTGGAGTTCCTCGCCGACGGGCTGGGTCGGCTGGAATATCGCGGCTACGATTCTTCTGGCATCGCGGTGATTGACGAGGCAAAACAACGCATCGAGCGGGTGCGCCGCGTGGGGCGCGTGAAGGAAATGCGCTCTGCTGCCGCTGAGGCGGGCGTGCGCGGGCGCATCGGCATTGGTCACACGCGCTGGGCAACGCACGGCGGCGTCAATGAATCCAACGCCCACCCGCACATTTCGCGCCAGCGCATCGTGGTGGTGCATAACGGCATCATCGAAAACTTTGAAGTCGAACGCGCCCGCCTCGCGGCGCTGGGCTACACCTTTGAATCGCAAACCGATACGGAAACCATCGCCCACGCCATTGAACACGAATACAGCGCTGCCGGCGATGGCGACCTCTTTGCCGCCGTGCGCCGCGCCTGCGCGCGCCTGCAAGGCGCGTATGCGATTGCGGTGATGGCGGCAGATTTGCCGCAAACGCTGGTGGTCGCGCGCATGGGCTGCCCGCTGCTGGTGGGCTTGGGCGAGGGCGAGGTGTTTTTGGCGTCCGACGTTTCCGCGCTGGTGGCGCATACCCGCCGCATCGTCTATCTGGACGAAGGCGACGTGGCAGAACTGGCGCCGCAAGGCATTGTGCGCTTGCTCGACCGCGACGGCGCACCGGTGCGGCGTGAAGAAAAACTGTCGCAGGTGTCATTGGCTTCGCTGGAACTTGGCCCTTACAGCCATTTCATGCAGAAGGAAATTCACGAGCAACCGCGCGCGATTGCCGACACCTGCGAAATCGTGCTGGACGAAGGTTTTGTGCCCGAAATTTTCGGCGCGCAGGCTGCCAGCGTGTTTCGGGAAACCACGGGTGTGAAACTGCTTGCCTGCGGCACGTCGTATTACGCTGCGCTGACCGGCAAATACTGGCTGGAAGCCATCGCCGGCATTCCCACGGAGGTGGAAATCGCCAGCGAATACCGCTATCGGCGCGCTTGCGCCGACCCGCAGCATCTGGTGGTGACGCTGTCGCAATCGGGCGAGACGCTCGATACGCTCGAGGCGCTGAAATACGCCCAGTCGCTGGGGCATCGTCATTCGCTCTCTATCTGCAACGTCATGGAAAGCGCGCTGCCGCGCCAAAGCGAACTGGTCTTCTACACCCGCGCCGGGGCGGAAATTGGTGTTGCCTCCACCAAGGCGTTTACCACGCAACTGGTGGCGCTGTTTTCGCTGGCGGTGACGCTGGGCGTGCAGCGCGGGCGCATTGATGAGGCAGCCTGCGCCGAGTACCGGGAATCGCTGCGGCTGTTGCCCGGTTCCGTGCAATACGCGCTGAATCTGGAAGCGCAGGTGGCAGGCTGGGCGGGCACGTTTGCGCACAAGCACAACGCGCTTTTTCTGGGGCGCGGCATCCATTACCCGATTGCGCTGGAAGGCGCGCTGAAACTCAAAGAAATCACCTACATCCACGCCGAAGCCTATCCCGCCGGCGAACTCAAACACGGGCCGCTGGCGCTGGTCGATGAAAACATGCCGGTAGTGGTCATCGCGCCCAACGACCGCCTGCTCGACAAGCTCAAGGCCAACATGCAGGAAGTGGGCGCGCGTGGCGGGGAGTTGTTTGTGTTTGCCGACCAGGACAGCGAGTTTTCCGACTCGCCCGGCGTGCACGTTATCCGCACGCCGCGCCATGCCGGGCTGCTCTCGCCGGTTGTCCATGCCGTGCCGGTGCAGATGCTGGCCTATCACACCGCGCTGGCGCGCGGCACGGACGTAGACCGCCCGCGCAATCTGGCCAAGAGCGTGACCGTGGAATAAGGTGCGCGCCGCGTTTGCCCGTTTTTATGCGCCGTCCATTGGCGGCGGCGCAAACGGCGCTTCGTTGCAGAGGATGGGCTTGTCGCTCATTTGGCAGGCGAGCAGTTCGGCAGCGCCCGCCGCCAGCGTCAGCCCCAACTGACCGTGACCGAGGTTGTACCAGAGGTTGGTAAATTCAGGCTGACGGCCAATGATGGGGCAGCCGTTGGGCGTGGCGGCGCATACGTTCATGAACACTTCGGGCGCATCCAGCGGCCAGTGTTTGCCGGTGAAAGCCGCCGCGCGCCGGCGCAGATGCTCTACCCGCGCGGCACTGGGAAATTCGCGCGGCGCGGCGATGTCAAACAGCCCCGAGGCGTGGATTTTCCCTTCCAGCGCGCTGAGATGAAAATGCGCCTCCGCATCCGAGAGCGCCACGCGCAGCGGCGGCGCATCGGCCACCTGCGCGATGCTGAGCTGATAGCCGGTAATCGGGTAGAGCGGCAGCGAAATGCCCAGACGGTACAGCAGCGGCTGGGTTTGCACGCCGCAGGCGAGCACCACGGCATCAATGGCAAAGCGCGCTTCTTCCGTATCGACGGCGACGATGCGCCCGTTGCGCGCATCGAGCGATAGCGCCTTCAGCCCGTACATGATGCGCACCTCGGGCGCTTTGGTGAGCAGATGGGCAGAGAGCGTGCGACACAGCAGGGGCACGTCCAGCACGCAATCGTCCGGGCTGTAAATGCCGCCGACGAAGTGCTTGATGGTGTCGGCAAGCAGCGGCACCTCTTCCACGCACTCGGCGTTGGAGAGCGTTTGCATGTGTTCGCGCAACTGATAGGTGTGCTCGGCGGCGCGCCGTGCCGCCTCAAAACGCTTGGGATGGCGGTAGAGCACGATGCGCCCGGTGCGGGCATGGTGGGAGTGCACGCCGGGCAGCTCGTGCAGTTGTCCGGTCAGCTCAAAACTGATGGCGGCCAGTTCCTGCAAGGCTTCCAGCGCCTCTTGTCGCGGGCGCTTGCGGCTGGCGCGCAAAAACGCGCGCAACCAGCGCCATTGCCCGTCGCCACGCTGCGGGCGCCAGTAGATGGGCGAGTCGTAGGCGTTAATCCAGTCGGGCAGGGAAAACAGGGAGAGGCGACGATCCGCCACCGGCGAGAGGGTAAAAAAGCGCAATTGCCCCCCGTTGTGGCGGCTGCCTTGAGAGGCGGGTTCATCGCAGGTCTCGAAAATCGTGACGCGATGACCCGCTGCGTGTAAGCGCCAGGCGGTGGTCAGCCCGGTAATGCCGGCTCCGATGATGGCGATGTCCATGATGCGCTTGTGCTGCCGTTTTTGTATCTGTGTTTAACAACCCGTAATGATATGCAAGCTGACTGCGGCTGTCATCGCCTCAAACAGACAGTAGAATAAAAAAGTTTTCCCTGAACCACTGAGGAGGTCTTTCGATGTCACTTGTGTCGATGCGTCAATTGCTGGATCACGCTGCCGAAAACGGCTATGGCTTGCCCGCTTTCAACGTCAATAACCTGGAACAGGTGCAGGCCATCATGGAGGCCGCAGAAGAATGCGCCAGCCCGGTCATCATGCAGGCGTCGGCGGGGGCACGCAAATATGCGGGTGAGGCGTTTTTGCGCCACCTGATTGACGCCGCAGTGGAAAGTTACCCGCACCTGCCGGTAGTCATGCATCAGGACCACGGCCAGACGCCCGCCGTGTGCATGGCGGCGATTCGTTCGGGCTTTTCCAGCGTGATGATGGATGGCTCGCTGCGCGAAGACGGCAAAACGCCGTCCAGCTATGAATACAACGTGGAAGTTACCCGCGAAGTGGTGAAGTTTTCGCACGCCATTGGGGTGACCGTAGAAGCCGAACTGGGCTGCCTCGGCTCGCTGGAAACCGGTCAGGCGGGCGAAGAAGACGGCATTGGCGCCGCTGGCAAGCTGGATCATTCCGCGCTGCTGACTGACCCGGATGAAGCTGCCGAGTTTGTCCGCGCCACCGATTGCGACGCACTTGCCATCGCCATCGGCACCAGCCACGGTGCCTACAAATTCACCCGCAAACCCACTGGCGACATTCTCGCCATCGAGCGCGTCAAGGAAATCCACGCCCGCCTGCCGAATACGCACCTGGTCATGCACGGCTCGTCCAGCGTGCCGCAAGAGCTGCTGGCCATCATCCGCAACTATGGCGGCAACATGAAAGAAACCTACGGTGTGCCGGTCGAAGAGCTGCAAACCGCGATTCGCTACGGCGTGCGCAAAATCAACATCGACACCGACATCCGTCTGGCGATGACCGGCGCCATCCGCAAGTTCCTTACTGAAAATCCCGAAAAATTCGACCCGCGCGAATTCAACAAACCCGCCCGCGAAGCGGCCAAACAACTGTGTCGCCAGCGTTTCGAGGCGTTTGGCTCGGCAGGGCAGGCTGACCGCATCCGCGCCGTCTCGCTGGACAAAATGGCCGCCCGTTACCGCGACGGGCAACTGAAACAGGCGGTGCGCTAACAGGGCAGGGCACAGCGCACAAGGCACTATGTCACGGCGCGGAGCAATCCGCGCCGTTTTTTGTGCCAGAAAAGACACAGATTTGCACAGAAAACACAGATGCAAAGCGTGCGGGTTTTGCAATTCTTCACAAACTACTTTAAGTTTTGGCTCGTACCCGCAGTAACGGTTTGGATATTTCAGTCAGATGAAGCAACGCCGCGACTTCCAGGAAGATATTCAGGAGCTGAACACTGCGTTCCTGATGCTCGCTCAGCAGATGCTGCGCGAAGACCGCGAGTCGGCCATGTTTCGTCTCGGAATTGACGGCGAGATTGCGGATCTGATTGTCGGGCTTTCGGGGCCGAAACTGGTACGCATGGCAAATTGCCAGATGGTTTTGCCAGCGTTCCGTTTCGACAACGCCGCATTGATGAAAATGCTGGCGGGCGAAGGCCGCGATCTGACCAGTACCAGTCTGCACGCGGCCATAGTGGCAGCCGCGCAGGCGCCGGAAAAACTGCCACGAGGAGAAGACGGCGATGAAAAGTAAAAGCGTGATTCAGGATGCTGAAGAAGTCCGCCGCGCCGTGGAGATGGTGAGTCTGGGCGCCCGTATGCAAATGCTGGAGACCGAGACTTCGCTGTCGCGCGAACGGCTGCTGAAAATCTACAAGGAAGTACGTGGTGCTTCGCCCCCGAAAGGGATGCTGCCGTTTTCCACCGACTGGTTCATGGCCTGGCAGCCGAACGTGCATGCTTCGCTGTTCATGGGGTTTTTCCGGTTTTTTGAGCGCTACGCGCAACTGACCGGGCTGGACGCGATTTTGCGTTCCTACCACCTGTATCTGGACAAAATCGAAGCGCTGCGCATCGAACCGGCGCTGAGCTTGACCCGCGCCTGGACGCTGGTGCGCTTTTTCGATGCCGACCTGCTGCAACTGACCCGTTGCACGCAATGCGGCGGCGAATACGTCTCGCACGCTTACGACCCGAAAGCCAACTACGTCTGCGGTCTGTGCAACATGCCCTCGCGTGCCGGCAAAGGCAAGAAATCGGTGGCGCGCACGCGCACTTCGACGCGCAAGACGGTGGCGCTGGCCGAATAAATTGCCCAGAAAACCAGCTTTGGTTGTGTGTTGATCATCCTCCCTTGGGGTGCTTTCGCAAGAGAGCACCCCTGTTTTTTGTGGGGTATCGTGGCGCGGGCGTGCGCTGGTGCACGCCCGGGGTGAAATTTTCTTGGCAGGGGGCGGGTTTTTTGACCGATAATCGGGTTGTTGCAAAACGCTGCGCCCGTACTTCGGGCGGGAGGAGTCTGGAGTGTTTCTGCTGATTGGATACGTGATCATCCTGCTGTCTTCAGTAGGCACCTATGCTATCCACGGCAACGTGGCGGCACTGTGGGTGCCCAATGAGTACGCGGCCATTCTGGGTCTCGCCATCGGCGGGCTGGTGGCCAGTAACGGCGGCAAGGCGATCAAGCACACGATGAAGGCGTTGCCCGGCATCCTGAAGGGTTCCAAGCACAACAAGGCGTATTACATGGATGCGCTGTGCTTGATGTACGAGTTGCTCTCCAAGGTGCGCAAAGAGGGTTTGATGTCCATCGAACAGGACGTGGAAAACCCCGGCAGCAGCCCGTTTTTCTCGAAATATCCGGCGATTGCCGGCGATCATCATCTGGTGGAATTCATCACGGACTACCTGCGCATGATGGTGGGGGGCAACCTCAACGCGATGGAAATCGAAGGGCTGATGGAGCAGGAACTGGAAGTGCATCACCACGAAGCGCACGCGCCCTCGCACATCATGCAAAACGCCGCCGATGGCCTGCCCGCCTTCGGTATCGTGGTGTGCGTGATGGGGGTGGTGAATACCATGGGTTCGGTGGGCGAGCCGCCTGCCGTGCTGGGGAAAATGATTGCCGGCGCGCTGGTGGGTACCTTCCTCGGGATTTTGGTCTCTTACGGCTTTGTGGCGCCGATTGCCAGCCAGCTCGGTCAGATTGCCGAGCACGAAGGCAGAATTTTCACCTGCATCAAGGCGGTGTTGCTGGCCAGCATGAATGGCTATGCGCCGCAGGTGGCGGTGGAATTTGGCCGTAAAGTGCTCGAAGGCGACGACCGCCCGACCTTCCAGGAACTGGAAGCCGAGCTGAAAAACCACAAATAAGGCGTCAGGCTGAAGCGGTGGAAGACAGGCGATGAGCGACAAAACCCAACAGCCAATAGTCATCAAACGCATCAAAAAGGGTGGCGGTGGTCACCACGGCGGTGCGTGGAAAATCGCATACGCCGACTTCGTGACGGCGATGATGGCCTTCTTCTTGCTGTTGTGGCTGCTGGGTTCGACTTCGGAAGAAGACCTGCGCGGGATTGCCGAAGGCTTTGACATGGAAATGAAAGTCGCCATGCAGGGCGGCTCTTCGGTGGGCGAGCAGGAAATTTCCAGCGTCTTGCCAGCCGGTGGCGAGGATTTGACCAAATCGGTCGGTCAGGTGCGCCGTGGCACCACGCCCGGGCGCGAAAAACCGAAAACGGACGATGCCAGCCTGCGCGCGCAAGGCGGTCAGAGTGACCGTGGCGACCAGGGCAAAGACCTTTCCGGCGAAGGTACGGGCGAAGGTGTGGGCGGCGTGGACAAAAGCGCCGAGCGCGCCCAGTTGCTGGATTTGAAAGGGCGCATTGAAGCAGTGGTGGAAGCCAGCCCGGAACTGCGCCCGTATCGGGAACAACTGCTGGTGCAGATTACCGCCGAAGGCTTGCGCATCCAGATTGTGGACGAGAAAAACCGCCCCATGTTCAGCAGCGGCAGTGCCGAGGTGCAGCCGCACATGCGCTCGCTGTTGCGTGCCATCGGGCGCGCGCTCAATGGCGTGCCCAACAAGATTTCCATCTCGGGGCATACCGATTCCACGCCGTTTATCAGCGGTCATCGCGGTTTTTCCAACTGGGAACTTTCTGCCGACCGCGCCAACGCCTCGCGCCGCGAACTGGTGCAAGGCGGGCTGGACCCGGCGAAAGTGATGCGTGTGGTGGGGCTGGCAGATATTGCGCCGCTGGTGCCCGAAGACCCCGCCGCGCCCATCAACCGCCGCATCAGCCTGCTGGTGCTCAACAAACAGGCCGAAGAAGACATGCGCCGGGAATCCTTTGGCGCACCAGAAGCGCCGCCGGAAGACAGCGAAGCGGCGCGGGAAATGGAACTGCGCGCGCGCGGACAGGCAACGGACACGACAATGTGACGTATGTCACAATGCGCGAAAAATATTTCGCCGTGTAGCGCTTCAGCAACGCTGCGGCGCTGCCGATAAACAGCGCAGAGGGCGGAATGTTTCGCGCCTCCTTCGTGCCCGGGTGGCCATCATGAGTGCAGAAAGTCTTTCCTTGCAGGATCAGTTTTTCGCGGAAAGCGCTTCCGTGCTGGATTCGCTGGCCAGTTTGCTGGCTGGCGAGACGGTGGCGGAGGCCGACCGCTATGAACTGGCGCGGCTGCTGCATTCGCTGTGTGGTGCGGCGGCCACCCTGGGCTACGAATCTTTCGCCCGTCTGGCGCGCGCCTTGCAGCAGCACGCGCGCCAGACCACTGACGTGGCGCTGCTGGTGCAAGGCATCACCTTGCTGCACGAGCAACTGGCGCGGCTGCGCGCGCAGCGGGCGTGTGACGAAGCGGTCATCGACGTCATGTGTTGCGCGCTGGCTGCGGATGCGCGGCAAGCGCCGCGCCTCAAACCGATGGGGCGACGGGTGCGGCTGCGTTTTCAGGTCGGGCGGATGCTGGTGGGCGTGAGCCTGCTGTGGCGGCGTGCGCTGGAAGCCTTGTCGGAACTTGGGCGTTTTACGGGCGGCATCCCTTCGGTCGAAGCCGCGCCCGCGCCCTCGCAAACGTGCGAACTGTGTCTGCAAACGGACGCGCCCGATGCGGTGCTGGAAAACGCGCTGGCTTCGCTGGCCGAACCCGGCTCGGTCGTCGTAACCGAAGAGAGCGCCGCCCGCGCCCCGGCACCAAAAGCCGCCCCCGCCGCAAAACCCGCGCCCAAACCCGCCCCAGCGCCCAAACCCGCACCGCAAGCCGTGGCGGAGGCAAAACCCGCCCCCGAAGCCGCACCCGCGCCCAACCCCGCACCCGAAGCCGCGCCGCAGCCCGAAGAAGCTGCGCCTGCCGCCTCGGCGCTGCCTGCGCCCGCGCCCGTACCGGCGCTGCGCAGGGAAGCGGGCGAGGTGATGCAGATTTTTCACTGTGCCGGTTACGCTTTTGCCTTGCCGCTGGCCTGTGTGCACGGCATCGTCGCCGTGCAGGACGACGTACTGTGGCCGACGGACGCCCCGGCGCGGCTGCCGTTTGCGCAAGGTCTGCTGCCGCTGCTCGCCCCGCAACAATGGTGGCCGCACGTGCACCCGCGTGCGCTCGAAGAGCTACCTCCCGCCTTTGCCCTGGTCATTGGCGAAGAAAGCGGCGAGGCGGCGCTGCTGGTGCAGGTGGTGGCCGGGCTGGAATGTTTTGCTGCCGACGAATTGCTCTATTTGCCCGAACACCTGCGCGGGCGCTGGCCGTATCTGGCCGGTGCGGTGCAGACGCACGACGGGCGGCGGCTGTGGCGGCTGAGTGTGCCCGGGCTGCTGGAAATGCTCAGCGCCGCGCAGATCTCGCCCGAACTGGCAGTGCAGGGCACAGCGCTGCGCCGCACGCTGCAACAGGCCGAGCAGACGCTGGCCGCCTTGCAGGCAGATGTCACGCTGGCCGCCGCCAAGGGCGAGACGGCGCAGGCGTTGGGCGCGCGGGTGCACGCGGTGCTCACCCCCTTGCGTGCACGACTGCACACGGCGCAATCGGGCGATGCGCTGGGCGGGGAAAAATCTGCGACAATGGGCAGCAACCCTGTTTCTTCCGGGGAAAATGCCGTACCGGCGGAAGATTCGCCGCCTGCCGCGCCGTTTTCCCGTGCATGAGCAATGACCGATAAATCGCGAACTCCCGCAGGCCACCCTGAAGGCCGTGCCGCTACGAAAAGCGGCGCGTTTGCCAGCATGGGGAAATGGTCGGCCAGCCAGGCCGAGCGCCCGCGTCCGCTGATTCGATCGGTGGAAGAATCGCTGGCGCTGGCCGCCGCCCGTGTGCAACGCCCGGCGCCGGTAGAAGAAGCGCCGGTGTCGGCTGCCGTACCGGCTGCCGAATCGTCTGCCCCGCGTGCGCAAGCTGACGCGCCCAAGTCCAAATCGTTTTCCGAGCAGGTGGCCGCCGTGCTGGCCGGCATACTGGTGCAGGAAAAAGACGCCCCCAAAGAAGCCTCCAAAGAAGCTCCGAAAGACGCGCCCAAAGAAGCCCCCAAAGCCGCCGCGCCGCAGCCCGTTCACACGCCGGCAGCGAGCGCGCCGAAAGCGCCCATTCACTTTGGCAGCACGCAGCGCAAGGCACCACCGCCGCCACCGCTGCCGCCTGCGGGCGCATCGCCCGCCTCGCGCATTCCCGCCTCGCGCGCCGACGAGCCTTTGCCGCTGGCCATGCGCCCGGTGAGCGCCTCCAACAAACTGAACACGCGCGAATTTGTCTTCACCATTGAAGACTACGAAAACATTCGCCGGCGCATCTACGATTTTGCCGGCATTGCGCTCGCCTCCAGCAAGCAGGACATGGTCTATGGCCGTCTGGTCAAGCGCCTGCGCGAGCGTCGCCTGAAGACGTTCCGCGAATATCTGGAACTCATCGACCGTGATGGTGCCGAATGGGAAGTTTTCGTCAACGCGCTGACCACCAACCTGACTTCCTTTTTCCGCGAAGCGCACCATTTCGAGCTGCTGGCGCACCGTCTGCGCATGAGCCAGCCCCTCACGCGCCCGTTTCGCATCTGGTGCTGTGCCGCCTCGACGGGCGAAGAACCCTATTCGCTGGCGATAACCGCCTGCGAAGCCTTCGGCAGCCTGCATCCGCCGGTGGAAATCGTCGCCAGCGACATCAACACCCAGGTGCTGATTGATGCGCGCGAAGGCGTCTATAGCAGCGATCGCATGACCGGCATCTCGGAAGGGCGGCTGCGCAAGTTTTTCCAGCCCATGGACGGCGAACATAGCAGCCGCTGGAAAGTGATTCCGGAACTACAGCAGATGATTCGCTTTTGCCGCATCAACCTGCTGGATGCCAACTGGCCGCTGCAAGGTCATTTCGACGCCATTTTCTGCCGCAACGTGATGATTTATTTCGACCGGGAAACGCAGCGCACCATCCTGCAACGTTTTCTGCGCGTGCTGGAAGCAGACGGCGAACTCTACGCCGGGCATTCGGAAAGTTTCCTGCACGCCTCCGACCTGTTTACCAGCGCGGGCAAAACCGTCTATCGCATCACGAGGAAGAAGAAATGAGCAGCTACGACGCTTCTTCTTGCCAAGGTGGGAAAACGCCGCCGTCGGTCAGCATCGTGCGCCAGATTGTGGTCATTGGCGCCTCGACGGGCGGCACCGATGCGCTCAAGACCGTGCTCTCCAACCTGCCGGCCAACACGCCGCCGGTAATGGTGGTGCAGCACATGCCGGAAAATTTCACCGAAACCTTTGCCAGCCGCCTGAATGATTCGTGTCAGATGCGCGTCAAGGAAGCCGAGCACGACGAATCGCTCTGCCCGGGCACGGTCTATATTGCCCCCGGGCACTCGCACCTGCTGCTTGCCCGTGGCGCGGGTCACTACCGCTGCTGCCTGTCCAGCGCCGAGCCGTGCAACCGCCACCGCCCCTCGGTCGACATGTTGTTTCGCTCCGTGGTTGCCGAAGCCTCCTGCGCAATCGTTGCCGTATTGCTCACCGGCATGGGCCGGGATGGCGCCGATGGTCTGCTGAAGCTGCGCCAGAAGGGCGCCTGGACCATCACGCAGGACCAAGCCTCGTGCGTGGTCTACGGAATGCCCCGTGTCGCCGACCAGATTGGCGCTTCATGCGAAAGTTTGCCCATTGAAGAGGTCGCGCAAGGAATTGTTCGTCGCCTGCCGGGCTTGTCTGCGGGCAATCCCGTGTAAACTAGCCATCTGTGACCGTCTGGGGCGCTTGCCTGCGGTCACCGGCGGAACGAAATTTCGCAAAAGCGGGAATATTCCCGCTTTTGCCCTGTTTTTCTGCTGCATCATTGGTTGCAAACCTTTTAGAATGTCCTCGGTCAATTGCGCAGTCACACGCTCGCAAGGAGAAAAAAATGTCTGATCTGTTGAAAAGCATCGACGCCCGTACCCGCCTTGCCGGTACCAACAAGCTGGAAATCCTGCTTTTTTCGCTCGGCGAGGATTCCGTATCCGGTCGCAGGGAAATTTTCGGCATCAACGTCTTCAAGGTACGCGAGGTGATTCGTCGCGGCGAAATCACCGCCGCGCCGGAAATGCCCGATTGTGTCGAAGGCATGGTCAGCCTGCGCGGCACGCTGGTGCCGGTGGTCGACCTGGGCAAATACGTCGGCATCAAGGATGAGACGCCGCGCAACGTGATGATCATCACCGAATACAACGGTCACACCCAGGGCTTTCTGGTCGAAGCGGTCGACACCATCCTGCGTCTGGACTGGTCGCAGATGCGCGTGCCGCCCGAAATGCTCACCGCCAACCTCGGCGGTCTGGTCACGGCGGTTACCGAACTGCCCGGCAACAAGCTCGTCATGATGCTGGACGTAGAAAAAGTGCTGGCCGAGACCAGCCACTACGCCGAAGGCGAAGAATTCCTCTTCAAAGGCATCGAGCCGGTGGAAAACGAAACCCGCATGGTGGTCTATGCCGACGATTCCTCCATCGCCCGCAAGCAGATCGAACGCACCCTGCAAGCGCTCAACGTACCCGGGCGTGGCGCGGTCAACGGTCACATGGCCTGGCAGATGCTGCAACAGATTGCGCAACAGTGTCAGGCAGCGGGCGTGCCGGTCACCGAGCGCGTGGCCGCCATCCTCACCGACGTGGAAATGCCGGAAATGGACGGCTACATGCTCACCAAGTCCGTGAAAGCGGACGAGCGCTTCAACGGTGTGCCCGTGCTCATGCACTCGTCGCTCTCCGGCATGTCCAACCAGCAACTGGGCAAATCCGTGGGGGTGGACGAATACATTCCCAAATTTGAACCGCAACGTCTGTCGGCCACCTTGCGCCGCCTGATGGGGCGCTGACAGACGCGAGGCCGAACGGAAAAACCGCGCGCCGATCCGATCAAGCACGTTTTGAGAGATTAAGGAACGATCATGTCCGAGACGAAAGAACTGCCTCCTGTCGAGTCGAAAGGTCCGCTGGGCGAAGTAAATGAGCGCACCAGCCTCGTTGGCTCCAACCGCATGGAAATCCTGCTCTTCTCGCTGGGAACGAGCGAGGTTTTCGGTATCAACGTGTTCAAGGTGCGCGAAGTCACCGCCACCCCTTTCATCACCAAAACGCCGAACATGCCTGCCGGCGTGGAAGGGCTGATTTCCCTGCGCGGTCACGTGGTGCCGGTGCTTTCGCTGGGGCACGCGCTTGGTCTGACCAAGGGCGGCGAACTGGGCGGCACCATGATGGTGACCGAATACAGCAAGCGCACGATGGGCTTTCTGGTCGACTCGGTCGACCGCATCGTGCGTGTCGAATGGGACCGCGTGCGCACGCCCGACAACGTCAGCGGCACCGGCGGCTACATCACCGCCATCACCGAACTGGACAATGGCGTGCTGGTATCCATTCTGGACGTGGAAACCATTCTTTCCAACACCTTTGGCGAAGCCTCTGTGGGTTCGATTCCGCCGATTGTCGGCGGACACGATTACAACGTCTTTTATGTGGATGATTCTGCGGTCGCCCGTCGGAAAATCGCAGAAGTTCTTGATAAACTCGGTGTCCGGCACAAATTCGCCACCAATGGCCTGGAAGCCTGGACGCGGCTCGATTCGCTCGCCTCGTTTGCGAAGCAAAGCGGTCGCAACCTGCATGACGACATTGATGTCGTTCTGGTCGACGCCGAAATGCCAGAAATGGATGGCTATGTGCTCTCCCGCAAGATCAAGTCTGACCGTCGCTTTGAAGGCATCCCGGTGATCATGCACTCTTCGCTGTCATCGGAAGCCAACCGGGCAATGGGCAAACAAGCGGGCGTGGATGCCTATGTCGCCAAGTTTGATGGCGACGTACTGGCCGAGACGCTACGTTCCATGTTGTTACGGAATGCTTGATCGCGCGCCCTCAACTTACGCCTGATGGAGTACAGAGACGATGGCTGACCCGAAAACACGCTTCCTGGTGGTAGACGACTTTTCCACGATGCGACGGATTGTGCGCAATCTGTTGAAGGAACTCGGCTATACCAACGTAGAGGAGGCCGAAGATGGCGCTGTGGCGCTGCAAAAACTGGAAGCCGGGGGCGGCTTTGAGTTCGTCGTCACCGACTGGAACATGCCCAACATGGACGGGCTGACGCTGCTGCAAAAAATCCGTCAGTCGCCCACGTTGAAGCATCTGCCGGTTCTGATGGTTACCGCCGAAGCGAAGAAGGAAAACATCATCGCTGCGGCGCAGGCAGGCGCAAGCGGGTACGTTGTCAAGCCCTTTACCGCTGCCACCCTCTCGGAAAAGTTGCAGAAGATTTTCGACAAGCTCGGCAAATAACACCGGCGCTTGACACAGGTACGAAGGAGGTTTTTGCATGAACGACGCGACAACCGATTCTGACGAACTGCAAGCCTTGTTTGACAGTTTGTCCCAGGCTCCGGCAGATCAGGTCGCCACCGAAGTCACGCCTGAGCCGGCTGCGCCTGCCGCCGCTCCCGCCGCCGCCGCCGCGCCTGCTGCGGCTGCCAGTGTGGATGATGGCACGGGCGACAGCAGCGAGCTGCAATCCTTGTTCGATTCCGTCTCTGACGAGTTCAGTGCCGGTGCGGATGCTGCGCCCGCTGCGCAAGGCGAAGCCGCGCCTGCGGCGCAGGAAGCAGCCCCGGCAAGTGGCGACAAGCAGGACAACATCTTCAACAGCATCGGTCAGTTGACCCGCAAGGTGCACGACACCCTGCGCGCGCTCGGCTCGGATACTTCGCTGCAAGATGCCGTGCTGTCCATGCCGGACGTTCGCCAGCGCCTCGACTACATCACGCAGATGACCGAGCAGGCCGCCAGCCGCGTGCTCAACGCCACCGACATCGCCCAGCCGCTTCAGGACCGCATCCAGAATGGCAGTGAAGCGCTGACCGCGCGCTGGGACAAGCTGTTTGCCAACGAAATGTCTGTGGAAGAATTCAAGACGCTGGCGCATGAAACCCGCGATTTTCTCGCCAGCACCTCGCAGGACGCCAAATCGGTCAGCGAGCAGTTGCTTGAAATCATGATGGCGCAAGACTTCCAGGATCTCACCGGGCAGGTCATCAAAAAAGTGGTCGACCTTGCCCAGACGCTGGAAAAACAACTGCTTGGCGTTTTGCTGGAAATCACGCCGCCAGAAAAACTGGTGGCTTCCGCGAAATCGGACGGCCTGATGAATGGCCCGGTCATCAATGCCGGCGACAGTCAGGATGTCGTCACCAATCAAGAGCAGGTCGACGATCTGCTCGACAGTCTCGGTTTCTGAGAAGTATTTGTTGAATCAATGCCAAACTGCCCATCGTGGGCGCGCAAACGCAAAGAGAGGGAATCATGAGTGACTTTGCCGGAATGGAAGACCTTCTCCAGGATTTTCTGGTGGAAGCGGGCGATCTGCTCTCGGGTGTCGATAACAAGCTCGTCGATCTCGAACGCTCCCCGAACGATCACAACTTGCTCAACGACATCTTCCGTGGTTTTCACACCATCAAGGGGGGCGCGGGCTTTCTGAACGCCACCGAGATGGTCACGCTCTGCCACTTGACCGAAAACCTCTTCGACAAGCTGCGCAACAACGAGCTGACGCTGAGTCCGGAACTCATGGACGTCATCATGGAAGCCACGGGCGAAATCCGTGAGATGTTCAGCTATCTCGAACGCAGCCAGCAACCGCCTGCCGCGCCGCCGGAAGTCATCGCCCGTTGTAAGCAGGCGATTTCTGGCGAACTGCCCACTGCTGCGGCTGCGCCTGCTGCCGAAGCGGCTCCGGCTGCTGCTGCCCCCGCTGCCGCACCGGCGGCGGAAGCGGCACCGGCTGCTGGCGCTGCGCCGCAAGAAGGCTCGCCCGACTGGCAACAGCTTCATGGCGCGGTCACCGGCTCTGCGCCGGTGCCTGCCGCTGCGGCTGCCGCCCCCGCTGCGGCACCTGCTGGTGCGGTGGTACCGGCGGGTGCGCCCGCAGCCCCGGCTGCCGAACAAGGTCCCGGCCCGTGGGGGCGCCGTGCATCCGACAAACCGGGCGCATCGGCAGCCACCGGGCGGCGCGACATCGAAAAAAGCCGCGACACCTCCATTCGTGTGGATACCACCCGTCTGGACCAGGTGCTCAACCTCTCGGGCGAAATTGGTCTGACCAAAAACCGCCTGAACGCGCTGCGCACCGAAATTCTCAGCGGCAGCAGCGACGTCGACACCCTG
Source organism: Rhodocyclaceae bacterium (assembly GCA_017553285.1). Lineage (GTDB taxonomy): Bacteria > Pseudomonadota > Gammaproteobacteria > Burkholderiales > Rhodocyclaceae > JAFZMK01. Next base: position 1,197 of record JAFZMK010000327.1, on the reverse strand, counting down.
CACGCGCTGGATGTGGCCGTCAGCCAGCTTGATTTGCTGGTCTCGGACCTGCAAAACGCCGTCATGAAAACGCGGATGCAGCCCATTGGCCGCCTGTTCCAGAAATATCCCCGGATTGCCCGCGACCTTGCCCGCAACCTGGGCAAAGACGTGGAACTGGTGCTCGAAGGCGAAGAGACCGAAGTCGACAAGACCATGATTGAAGACCTTGCCGACCCGATTATTCACCTGGTGCGTAACGCCGTCGACCACGGCGTGGAAAGCCCCGAAGAGCGCAAGGCCGCGCACAAGCCGCCGAAATCCATCGTGCGCCTGTCGGCGCGTCAGGAAGGTGACCACATCGTCATCGAAATTTCGGACGATGGCCACGGCATGAACGCCGAACGGCTGCGCGCCAAAGCCGTCGAAAAAGGGCTGATTTCCGAAGAAGAAGCCTCGGTGATGGACGACACCGCCAGCTTCAACCTCATCTTCCTGCCCGGCTTCTCCATGGCCGAAAAAGTCTCGGACGTTTCCGGTCGTGGCGTGGGCATGGACGTGGTGCGCACCAACATCCAGCGCCTCAATGGCAGCATCGACGTGCGCTCGCAGCTCATGGTCGGATCCACCTTCACCATCAACCTGCCGCTGACGCTGGCGATTCTGCCCGTGTTGCTGGTGCGTCTGGGCGAACAACCGTTTGCCGTGCCGCTGTCGATGGTGCGCGAGATTCTCACCATCGATCTGGACGAAATCAAGGAAGTGGGCGGGCGCTCCAGCATGATGGTGCGCGGCGAAGTGCTGCCCGTGCTGCCGCTGGGTTCGCTGCTGGGCTGGCCGGTGGAGCGTGCCCCCGAATTTGGCGTACTGATGCAATCGGGCGGCTTCTCGTTCGTGCTGGGCATTGACACCTTCGCCGGACGCGATGACGCCGTGATTAAATCGCTCGATGCCTTCCGTCCCAAGGGCGTGGCCGGTGTCACCACGCTGGCAAATGGCCAGATCGTGCTGATTCTGGACATGAAAGAGCTGCTCAGCGGCAACCCCGAACAGCGCGGCATCACCCGTCAAGACCTGGTCGCCCGCGCCTCTGCGCGTCAGCTTCAAGAACAGGAAGAAGCCGCCCGCCGTCGCGCCGCTGCCGAGGCAGAGAAAAACAAACGCGAAACCCTGGTGGCAATGGCGCAGACTTCCGGCGAAGCACCCGCCGCCGAAGCC
>JAFZMK010000326.1 GCA_017553285.1 Rhodocyclaceae bacterium | reverse complement strand
CCGTCGGCTGGATGCTGCGCGAGATGGGCAAGCGGGTCAGCATGAACTTGCTGCGCGACTTCCTGCACCAGCACGCCCACGAAATGCCCCGCACCGCCTTGCGCTACGCCATCGAAAAAATGCCGCCCGAAGAACGCCAACGCTGGCTGCGCGCTGGCAGAGCGCAGCGGCGTACCCACACCAAAACGCCCGTCTCCGCCGTGCGGGCGTTATGCGGGCGCGGCGGGCGGCGCGGCGCAGCGAGGCGCAGGAAAAGTAGCGATAAAAGTGGCGATAAAAGTAGCGATAAAACGGCCATGCAGCACAATGCCGTGCTCAGCTTGCTGCAAGCAAAGGAAGCAATCCGCGCGGGCGAAGTCTCGCAGGCGCTTGGCTTGTCACCGGCAGGGGCGCGCAAAGTGTTGGCCAGCATGGTGGCGAATGGTCTCATCTCCGCCCGGGGCGAGCGCAAAGCCCGCCACTACTGCCTGCCGGAAGCGGACAACGCAGGCGCGTCTTAGCCGCCCAGCTCAGACGGGCGCAGTTGGGCGGCGAGTTTGTCGAGGACGCCGTTGATGAATTTGTGGCCGTCGGTGGCGCCGTAGGCTTTGGCCAGTTCGATGGCTTCGTTGAGGATGACGCGGGCGGGCGTCTCGGGGCTGTTGCGCAGCTCTTCGGTGGCGATGAGCAGGATGGCGTGTTCGACGGGGGAAATTTCGCTCAGCAGCCGCGAGAGGTAGGGGGAGAAGGCGTCGCGCAGTTCACTGGCGTGGTGCAGGACGGCGTCGACGAGCTGGTGAAAAAATTCGGGATGGGCGCGCTCAAAGCCGGAGACTTGCGCAAAGTGCGCTTCGATGACTTCCTGCGAGTTGCCGGAAAGCAGCCATTGGTAGATGGCTTGCAGGGCGAATTCGCGGGCGCGGTGGCGGGAGTGGCGAGAGCCGGTGCTCATGAACAGGGTTCCTTTACGGGCGGGTGAGCGCGCGCTGAAACAGCGCCATTTCGACGGCGGCGCGGGCGCAGTCCTTGCCTTTTTCGACCATGCGCACGCGCGCTTGCGCTTCGTCTTCGGTGGTCAGGATGCCGTTGGCAATCGGGCAGTTGTAGTCGAGACTCACGCGGGTGATGCCGGCGGCGGATTCGTTGGCGACGAGTTCAAAGTGGTAGGTCTCTCCCCGGATGACGGCGCCTAGCGCGATGGCGGCGTGGTAGTGGTCGGGGTGGCGTTCGATGAGGCTTTGCAGGGCGACGGGAATTTCCAGCGCGCCGGGCACGGCGAATACGTCCACCGCGCGTGCGCCCAGGTGCGCGAGTTCGGCGCGGCAGGCGTCCAGCAGGCCGTGGCAGATGTCGGGGTTGAAGCGGGAATGGACGATGACGATATTGAGACCGTGGGCGTCCAGCGGCGGCAGGGGGGCGGTGTTGTGGTGTGCCATGCGGGTTATTCCTGGGCGGCGGGTTGCACGAAACCGGCGATTTCCAGACCAAAGCCGGTCATGTTCGGAATCTTTTGCGGGTTGGTCATCAGCAGGCGCATCCGGCCTACGTTCAGGTCGCGCAAAATCTGCGCGCCAACGCCGGACAGACGCGGGTCCCATTGCGCGGGGCGGGCGGCGTCGGTCAGCCGCCGGAAGATTTCTTCGCCGCTTTGCGCGCGGTAGAGCAGCACGAGCACGCCTTGTTCGGCGCGCTGGATTTGCGTCAGCGCTTCGGGCAGGGACGTGCCGCCGGGGCGGTGGGCGGGGTGGAGCATGTCGAGGAAGTTGATGCCCTCATGCACGCGCACGAAGGTTTCGCGCTCGGGGCGGATGTCGCCATGCGCGAGGGCGAAGTGGATGTCGCCGGTGGTGGTGTCGCGGAAGGCGCTGAGGCGGAATTCGCCCCACGGGTTGCTGACCGGCTGTTCGTGGATGCGTTCGACGAGCTGTTCGGTGGCGGCGCGGTATTCGATGAGGTCGCGGATGGCGCCGATTTTAAGATTGTGTTCGCGGCCAAATTCGACCAGATCGGGCAGACGCGCCATGCTGCCGTCGGCCTTGAGCACTTCGCAGATGACCGCCGCCGGTTCCAGTCCGGCAAGTTGGGCAAGGTCGCAGCCGGCTTCGGTGTGACCGGCGCGGATGAGCACGCCGCCGCTTTTGGCGGTGAGCGGGAAGATGTGGCCGGGCATGACGATGTCTTCCGGACGGGCGTTGCGGGCGACGGCGACTTGAATGGTGCGGGCGCGGTCGTGGGCGGAAATGCCGGTGGTCACGCCGGTGGCTGCTTCGATGGACGTGGTGAAGGCAGTGCCGTGCGGGGCGCGGTTGTCTTTCACCATTTGTTCCAGACCCAACTGGCGGCAGCGGTGTTCGTCCAGCGCCAGACAGACGAGGCCACGGCAGTGCGTGACCATGAAGTTGATGGCTTCGGGGGTGACAAATTCGGCGGCGAGGATGATGTCGCCTTCGTTTTCGCGGTCTTCGTCGTCAATCAGGATGACCATGCGGCCAGCGCGGATGTCGGCGATGATTTCGTCAATGGGGGCAAGGATGCTCATGATGGGCGGGGCGCGGTGCGTGCACGTTTTTGTGTTGGGGGTGGAATTTTATGTCATTGGTTGCCGTCGGCGTTCATCATGCGTTCGACGTAGCGGGCGATGAGGTCGATTTCCAGATTGACCCGCGCGCCGGGCGCGAGATGGCGCAAATTGGTGTGGGCGAGCGTGTGGGCAATCAGGTTGATTTCAAATTCGCAGCCTTCGACGGTGTTGGTGGTCAGACTGACGCCATTGACGGCAATCGAACCCTTGCGGGCGATGTAGCGCGCCAGATTTTGCGGCGCGCGGATGCGCAGGTGATGGCTCTCACCCAGCGGGTGAAACTGGACGACTTCGCCAATGCCGTCGACGTGCCCGCTGACCAGATGACCGCCCAGGCGGTCGGCCAGCCGCAGGGCTTTTTCCAGATTGACTTCGTTGCCGGGCTGGTCAAGACCGACGGTGCAGTTGAGCGTCTCACGCGAGACGTCAAACGTCAGCCGCCGGGCGGCGGCGTCAAGCTGCGTGATGGTCAGGCACACGCCGCTGTTGGCGACGCTGTCGCCCAGCGCGAGGTCGGCACAATCCAGCCCTTCGGCGTGCACGGTGATGCGGATGCCGTCGGCCAGTTGCTCAACGTGTTCGATGCGGCCACAGGCCGCGATGATGCCGGAAAACATGGTGCGGGTTCCTTGTGTAAATCGGGGGTACAAACGGGCGGGTCAGCAGGCGGCGTCTTGCACGGTGCGCCGTTCCAGAATGGCTTGGGCGAGCGTGCCCGGGTCGGTGTATTCCAGCTCGCCGCCTACGGGCACGCCACGGGCAATGCGGCTGATGCGGATGGGCTGCGCGTGCAGGCGGCGGGCAATCCAGTGGGCGGTGGCTTCGCCTTCGTTGGTAAAGTTGGTGGCGAGGATGAGTTCGCGCACCTGCCCGTCGCAGGCGCGCTCAATGAGCCGTTCCAGCGCCAGTTCGCGCGGGCCGAT
>JAFZMK010000009.1 GCA_017553285.1 Rhodocyclaceae bacterium | reverse complement strand
GAAGTGCCCGCCGAATGCCTGATTCTCACCATGCAGGCGAACCAGAAATATTTCCCGCTGTTTGAAGACGACGGGCGGCTGAAAAACCGCTTCATGATTGTCTCGAACATGGAAATTGCCGACCCCGCCCACATCATCGCCGGCAACCAGCGCGTAGTGCGCCCGCGCTTGGCCGATGCGCGTTTCTTCTTCGAGCAGGACAAAAAACGCGGACTCGGCTCGCAGGTGGAAAAACTCGCCCGCGTGGTCTATCACAACCGCCTCGGCTCGCAGGGCGAACGCATCGCCCGTCTGGGGCTACTGGCCGCCAACATCGCCACCCGTCTGGGCGCCAATGCCGAGGCTGCCGCCAGCGCCGCGCGTCTGTGCAAGGCCGATTTGTGCACCGAAATGGTCGGCGAATTTCCCGAACTGCAAGGCATCATGGGGCGCTATTACGCGCAGGCGGCGGGCGAAGCTGCGGACATCTGCAACGCCATCGAAGCCCACTACCGCCCGCGTTTTGCTGGCGACGAACTGCCCGCCGGCGCGCTGGCGTGCTCGCTGGCGCTGGCAGACAAGCTCGACGCGCTGGTCGGCTTTTTCGGCATCAACCAGCCGCCCACCGGCGAGCGCGACCCCTACGCGCTGCGCCGCGCCGCCATTGGCGTGCTGCGCATCCTGATGGAAACGCCGCTGCCGCTGGATTTGTACGACCTCATCCAGACCGCGCACGCCGGTTACGCCGATGGCGTGCTGGAAGTGCCGCGCAAATCGGTGGCGAAAAACCTGATGGCGTTTTTCACCGAACGTCTGCGCGGCCTGCTGCGCGAAGCCGGGCACGCGCCGGACGTTATCGACGCCGTACTCGCCCGCGCCCCCTCGCGCATTGACTTCATCCCCGTGCGTCTCAAAGCCGTGGCCGATTTCCGCCAACGTCCGGAAGCTGCCGCGCTGGCCGCCGCCCACAAGCGCATCGCCAACCTGCTGAAAAAAGCGCCCGACACCGAACCCTGCCCGCAAGCCGAACTGCTGCGCGAAGTGCCGGAACGGGCGCTGTATCAGGCGGTGAAAAAACTCGCCCCGCAAATGGGCGAATTTCTCGAACAGCAAGACTACGCCGGCGCACTTTCCGCGCTGGCGGCGCTGCGCGAACCGGTCGACGCCTTCTTTGCCGACGTCATGGTCATGGTCGAAGACGAAGCCCTGCGTGGCAACCGTCTCGCGCTGCTTGCCTGGCTGGCCTTCCTGATGGAAAGCATTGCCAACTTCGCGCTGCTCAAATCCGACGAGCACGGCGCGCACGGAACGGCAGCGGCATGAAGCTCATCATTCTCGACCGCGACGGCGTCATCAACCACCATTCCGAGCACTTCATCAAAACGCCGGAAGAATGGCGCCCGCTGGCGGGCGCGCCCGAAGCCATCGCCCAGCTCACGCAATGGGGCTGGCGCATCGTGGTTGCCACCAACCAATCCGGCATCGGGCGCGGCCTGTTCAGCATGGACATGTTCAACGCCATCAACGACCGCATGGTCAAAACCGTCAATCAAGCCGGCGGGCGCATTGACGCCATCTTCTACTGCCCGCACGCCGAAGAAGCCGACTGCGACTGCCGCAAACCCAAGCCCGGCCTGATGCGCAACATTGCCGAGCGTTTCGGCGTCGATCTTGCCGACGTGCCCGCCGTTGGCGACAGCCTGCGCGACTTGCAAGCCGCCAAAGCCGCCGGTGCCAAACCCTGGCTGGTGCTCACCGGCAAAGGGCAGGCCACCAAGGAAGCTGGCAAACTGCCGCGCGGCACCAAAGTGTTTGCCGACCTTGCCGCCATCGCCGCCGAACTGACCGGCTAAGTTCCCCTCCACCCGCGCCCGCACCGCGCGCGCACCGGCGATTTCCCGCCCCCCGTTTTCCCCACCTGCGCACGTCCGTGCGCGCTTGCCCATCATGATTTTTTTGCGCTCGCTGCTGTTTCAAATCCTGCTTTTGCTCGTCACGCCCCTGTACGGCTTTCTCGCCCTGCCCATCGCCGCACTGCTGCCGATACACGCGCGCTACCGCCTGTTTGCCAGTTGGGCAGCCTTCGTCACGCACGCCGCCCGCATCGTGCTCGGCATCCGCTATCAAGTCATCGGGCGGGAAAACCTGCCCGCGCAGCCCGCCGTCCTCCTTGCCAAACACCAGTCCGCCTGGGAAACCTGCGCCTTTCAAACCATCTTCCCGCCGCAAGGCTACGTACTCAAGCGCGAACTGCTGCTGATTCCCTTTTTCGGCTGGGGGCTGGCGCTCACGCCGGTCATCGCCATCGACCGCAAGGCTGGGCGCGACGCCCTGAAGCAAGTCGCCGAACAAGGCAAAAAGCGCCTCGCGCAAGGCTTTTGGGTCGTCATCTTCCCCGAAGGCACGCGCGTCGCCCCCGGGCAGAAAGGCAACTACAAAGGCGGCGGCGCCCTGCTCGCCAGCGCCAGCAAAGCGCCGGTCGTCCCCGTCGCGCACAACGCCGGTGAATGCTGGCCGAAAAATTCCTTCCTCAAAAAACCCGGCCTCATCACCGTCAGCATCGGCCCCGCCATCGACGCCAGCGCGCATTCCGCCAGCGAAATCACCGCCCAGGCCGAAGCCTGGATTGAAGGCGAAATGCACCGCCTCTTCCCGCACCACTACGCCGGCGGCGAAAGCGAACACCCTGCGGACTGAAAAGTACTGTCAGCACAAGCGCGCAAAGTCATCATCATCGCTGGTTCCAATGGGGCAGGGAAGACCACGTTTGCGCGCGAATTTCTGCCGCAGGAAGCGGCGTGTCCAGTATTTGTGAATGCCGATTTCATCGCCGCCGGACTGGAAAACTTGCACCAGCACTACGCGCCAGCAGTGGATGCCCGCACGGCAAACCACTGAAGCGACGCCACCAACGCACTGACGCACCGCTCAGCCCGTTTCCTTCGCGCATCCTTCCACCGCCTCGCCCCCTGCCCGGCTGTGGCACGGCGGGGCGTGTTTGCCGGTTGCCAGCAGGCTGTCGATGTCTGCGAAGGCGTTTTCGAGGCGTTCTTGATGGTATTGAAAATAGCCGTTGTAAATCTCGTCGGTGATGCCGCGCGCGTCCCATTCGCGCAGCACCTGGCCGGTTTTCCTGCCTTTGTGCGCGGCGTAGTGTTCCAGCAGATAGACAAAGAACCAGAGTTCTTTCTGTTCGTTGCGCGCCATGCTCATTCGCCCCGAATGTAGATGGAGGTTCGCGGGTCGCCGGTAACGGTTTCGCATTCCCAGATGTCAAACACGCCAGAGCCGCCAAAGGCTGAAAGACCGTTTTCGGCATCTTCCAGCAGTTCGTGCGTTTTCGAGCCGATAAACCTGCGCAGCGCCTCCATTCTGTCCAGACCGTATTTTTCCATGATGCGTTCGCTCACGGCCAGGTCGTAGTAGCACAGCGAACTGACACCGAGTTTGTTCATAACCATTTTGCTTCCCGCCATGCTGCCCGCGCAGACGGACGCGGGAAAAATCAATTAACCACGTCGTCGCGCAAAATCGATTCATAGTCTTGCCCGCCATAGAAGATGCCAAGGATGGAAACCTGTTCGCCGCTTACGTCAAAGGCGATCGCGACGCGCCCACGGTAGTTCGTGATGCGCAGACCGGGACGGATGTCGTCGCGCATGGTAGCGCGCAGCGGAGATTCGCTCAGGCTTTCACAATAAGAGACGATGGCTTCAACATAGCGGGCAGCGGCGTTACGCGAGGCTGCTGAAGCAATGTAGCGGTATAGCGCCGAGAGTTGTTCTTCCGCTTCCGGCGAAAAAATTACTGCGTAATTCATCACACCGTTTGCGCGTGTTCCGCAGCCAGACGGGCGCGGACTTGTTCGATGGTGCGTGCGCGCGAGGGGTCGGCTTTCAGTGCGTCCCAGGCGGGTGCGACCTGATGGTGCAGCCAGGATTCCATGGCGCGATCACGCGCCAGCAGCACGCGCAGCCCGTCGCGGATGACTTCGCTTTCGCTGGCGTATTCCCCTGCCTGTACTTTTGCTTTGACCATGTCGGCCATGCTGTTGGGCAGGGTGACACTGAGTTGCTGGGTGGTGCGCATGACAGCCTCCGGGCGGTTTGTTTTATGGGATTGAATCCTATCACGCCAAAAACATGACACGAAGACCTAAATTTCCTGCGGATCAACGTCAATATGCCAGCGCAGCCGGGCGTTCTGGCGCAGGCGGCGCAGGATGGGGAGCCAGTGGTTGAGGAAGGTTTGCAGCGGGGCGCGGGCGGGCGATTCGATGAGGAATTGGGCGCGTTCGCGTCCGGCAAGACGGGCAAGGCGCAACGAGACAATGCCGTGAATGGTGAGCTGCCCGGGCGGGAAAGCGGCAGCGGCGTTTTGCGCCAGTTCGCGGGCTTTTTGCAAGAAGGCGGTGACGGCGGCCAGCTCGGGGGCGTCGGCATACAAAAGCGCCAGCGCGCCGTGCGGGGGCAGGACGGCGGCGCGGCGCTCTGCCAGCGCGGCGGCGGCAAAGGCGGGGTAATCGTGGCGCAACAGGTGTTGGTACAGCGGATGTGCCGGCCAGGCGGTCTGGATGAGCACTTCGCCGGGCACGTCGGCGCGCCCGGCACGTCCGCCCACTTGCATGAGTTGCTGGAAGAGACGCTCGGGGGCGCGAAAATCGGCGGCGTGCAAGGTGGCGTCCGCGCCGAGAATGCCGACGAGGGTAAGACGCGGAAAGTCGTGCCCCTTGGCGAGCATTTGCGTGCCGATGAGGATGTCGGCCTCACCGCTGGCAACGCGGGCGAGCAATTCTTCCCCGGCGCGGCGGGTGCGGGCGCTGTCGCGGTCGATGCGCAGCACGCGGGCGGCAGAAAAATGCGCCGCCAGCGCGGCTTCCACGCGCTGCGTGCCGCGCCCGAGGGCTTGTAAATCTTGATTGCCGCAGTCGGGGCAGGCGCGCTCTACCGGCACGGAAAAACCGCAGTGGTGACAACACAACCGACGCTCGGCCAGATGCAGCACGCGCTTGGCACTGCAATGCGGACATTGGCTGACCCAGCCGCAGGCGGGGCAACTGAGTACGGGGGCGTAGCCACGGCGGTTCAAAAACACCAGCGTCTGTTCGCCCCGGGCAAGGCGGGTTTCGATGGCGGCGAGCAACTCGGCGCTGCACCCTTCCATCAGCGGCTGACGGCGAATGTCCAGCAGCCGCACGGCAGGCAAACGCGCAGCGCGGTGCGCACGGTGGGCAAGGGTGAGACGCTGGTAGCGCCCCGCCTCCACCTGCCGCCAGCTTTCCAGCGAAGGCGTGGCAGAGCCGAGAACGATGGGGACAGCCTCATTGCGGGCGCGCCAGACGGCCAAATCACGCGCGCAGTAGCGCACGGTCTCCTGCTGTTTATACGAGGCGTCATGCTCTTCGTCGACCACAATCAGCCCAAGACGCGGCAGCGGCGTGAAAACGGCCAGACGGGTGCCGAGGATGATGTCCGCGCGCCCCTGCCAGGCGGCGAGAAAATTGCGGGCGCGCTCGCCCGGGCTGAGCGCAGAATGCAGGCTGACGATGCGGGCAGCGGGAAAGCGCTGCGCCACGCGCTGGTGAAGCTGGGGTGTGAGACCGATTTCGGGCACCAGCATCAACGCTTGCCGACCAGCGGCCAGCGCGTGCTCAATGGCGCGCAAATAAATTTCGGTCTTGCCGCTGCCGGTAACGCCAAAGAGCAAAAACGGGGCAAAACAGGCGCTGGCGAGCGCATCGCAAATCGTGGTGAGCACGCCGCGTTGCTCGTCGGTAAGCGCCGGTTGATCACCAAGCTGGCCAAGCGGCGCCGGCGCGCTGGCCACCGCCAGCCAGCCACGGCGCAAAAGTTCGCCCAGCGCAGCGCCGTCCGGCAGCGCCCGCAAAGCGCTTTTGCGCGCCGGCAAGGGTTGCGCAAGCAGCGATGTCAGCAAACTGCGCGCCCGGCTGGGGCGCGCGCTTTCCCGGCTGGCAGCCTGCCCCGCCTCGGTGAGGGCAAGCCAGGGGTCGGGGTCTTTGTGGATGCTCGCAGCAGCATCGCGCACCCCGGCAGGCAGCGCGAGGGTGAGCAAATCACCCGGCGGCGCATGGTAATAGCGGCAAGCGAAAGCGAACAGGGCGCGCCAATGTTCATCCAGCGCAGGCAAAGCGCGGTCGATGTGGGCAATGGACTTGAGGCGCTCCAGCGGCAGTTCGCTTGCCTCTTCCAGCGCGAGGATGACGCCGGTTTTCACCCCGCTCGCAAACGGCACCGTAACGCAGCGGCCAAGGTCAGCAGCGGTAACATTTTCTGCCTTGTAATCAAACAACTGCGGCAGCGAAACAGCGACGGCAAGACGGGCGACAGACATGGTGAAAAGTGATATTTCCCGATTTTTCATTGCATTGTGCAACAAAGGTGAAGGTTTTTCACGAAAACGCTACCAACTGGGCAGCCGGAAATGGGCTTTTGAGTTCTCCACAGAAACTGTGGATAAGTTTGTGGAAAATTCATTGATAAACGGTCTAACTGCCCGTAGCCAAAGCCTTTTCAACACTTCTCCCGCTTTTGCATCAACCATTTTTCTTCATTGTTTTTCAATTAGTTATAAACAAACGCCCGCCCCCACAAAGCGCCCCGCCCCCAGCCACCCGCCCGCACAAGACCGCCCTTGATTCTGTGCATAAGTCAACCCCAAAAACAAAAATTTTGGGCTTGACAGCAAAGCAAAAGCCCCTCACAAGCGCGCGCCCATCGGAGCCAAAAGCCGCCCCAATGGCGGCGACGTGGAGGCACGGCGAAGCCGTGATGAAGGGAGGGCGGCGGGGATTACGCGGTTTCCTCTGCCCGCTGTGCTTCTTCGGCTTCCAGCCGTTCGCGGATGGCGCGGGGGGCGCTTTTGTGCAGGAACCAGAGGCGGAAGTGGTGCCATGCTTCGGTATCCGCAAAATGGTCGGGGCAAAAGACGGCGGTGTGTGCGCGGCCTGTGTCGCTGCGCCAGCGCATCCAGAGCACGGTGCCAAAATCGGCGACGTGTTCGGGCAGGGTGCGCACGTCATGCGCGATGCCGAGCGCGGGCGCGCTCCATTCGCCGGTTTCATGGCACAGCATTTCTACGCCTGCGCGTCGGCGCTCGGCGCGCAGGCTGGTGCGCAAACTCACGGCGACAACGAACAACGCCGCCAGCATCCACCACGGTTGCCGCCATAGAAAAAGCCACGGCAAGGCGGCGGCGGCGTGCGTGCCCCAGAGCGTCTGCAACAGGTGGCGCGAAGGACGCAGGACGTAGCGCAGCGGAAAATGTACGGGCGAGTGCACGGGCGTGTGCATGACGGGGGAACGCTCCATAAAAAACGCGGCACCTTTGCGAGGGCACCGCGTTCGTTGGCGAGACTGCGCCGCGCGCTTCAGATGCGGCGGAAAACCAGCGTGCCGTTGGTGCCGCCAAAGCCAAAGTTGTTTTTCATGGCAACTTCGATTTTCATCGGGCGCGCTTCGTTGGCGCAGAAATCCAGCGGGCAGTCCGGGTCTTGATTCACCAGATTAATCGTCGGCGGGGCGACCTGGTCGCGCAGGGCGAGCACGGTGAAGGCCGCTTCCAGCCCGCCAGCGCCGCCCAGCAGGTGACCGGTCATGGATTTGGTGGAGCTGATGACGACCTTGCGGGCGGCTTCTTCGCCCAGCGCCAGCCGGATGGCTTCGGTTTCGTTTTTGTCGCCTAGCGGGGTGGATGTGCCGTGGGCGTTGATGTGCTGGACTTCGTCTGCGTTGACGCCCGCGTCCGCCAGCGCATTGACCATGCTGCGGCGCGGGCCGTCGGTGTTCGGGGCGGTCATGTGGTAGGCGTCGCCACTCATGCCGAAGCCGATGAGTTCGGCATAGATGCGCGCGCCGCGCTTTTTGGCGTGTTCGTATTCTTCCAGCACGAGCACGCCGGCGCCTTCGCCCATCACGAAGCCATCGCGGTCAACGTCCCACGGGCGGCTGGCGGCTTCGGGGTCGTCATTGCGCGTGGAAAGCGCCTTGGCGGAGGCAAAACCGCCCACTGCCAGCGGCGTGATGGTGGACTCGGCACCGCCGCAGAGCATTACGTCCGCATCGCCATAGGCGATGGTGCGCGCGCCCACGCCAATGCAGTGCAGGCCGGTGGTGCAGGCGGTGACAACGGAAATATTCGGCCCTTGCAGCCCGAGCACGATGGACAAGGTGCCCGAGAGCATGTTGATGATGGTGCTGGGGATGAAGAACGGGGAAATCTTGCGCGGTCCGCCCCGGGTGTAGGTGTCGTGCGTGTTTTCGATAATCGGCAGGCCGCCAATGCCGGAGCCGACATTGACGCCGATGCGGTGGCGGTTGGCGTCGGTGACTTCCAGCCCGCTGTCTTTCAGCGCGTCCATGCCTGCGGCGACACCGTAGTGGATGAAAATATCCATGCGGCGGGCGTCTTTCGGCGGCAGGTAGTTGCCGATGTCAAAGCCTTTGACTTCGCCGGCAATGCGGCAGGCAAACCCTTCGGTATCAAAGCGGGTAATCTGCCCGACCCCGCTTTTGCCAGCCAGAACGTTGTTCCAGGCTTCGGCAACCCCATTGCCGACCGGGGAAACCAGCCCCAAGCCGGTCACGACAACTCGACGACGTGACACGTTTCAGTTCTCCGTTTCATGAACAAAAGACGCCAAAAGAAAGACGGCTGCCGACACGGGCGGTCGGCAGCAGGGGAGGCGTCTTGCAGATGCGGTGACCGCTTATTTCTTGTGGGCGCAAACGTAATCAATGGCTTGCTGCACGGTGGCGATTTTTTCGGCTTCGTCGTCCGGAATTTCGCACTCAAACTCTTCTTCCAGCGCCATGACGAGTTCGACGGTGTCGAGCGAATCGGCACCCAGATCGTCGACGAACGAAGATTCGTTCTTGATTTCGGATTCGTTCACGCCAAGCTGTTCGCCAACAATTTTCTTGACGCGATTAACGATGTCTTCCATGAAGGGACTCCTTGCCTTTGGGCTGGTTGAAAAAACGGGCGATATTCTACCAAAAATCCATCCGCGCACACGGCGCAGCGGGGCGCGGCGATTAGCTCATGTACATGCCGCCGTTGACGTGCAGCGTGACGCCAGAAATGTAGCTGGCGGCGGGCGAAGCGAGAAAGAGCACGGCGGCGGCGATTTCTTCCGCCCGCCCCAGACGCCCCAGCGCAATCTGCCCCAGCAGCGATTCACGCGCGGCATCGGGCAGGGCGCGGGTCATGTCGGTATCAATAAAGCCGGGGGCGATGCAGTTGACCGTGATGTTGCGGCTGCCCAGTTCGCGCGCCAGCGAGCGGCTCATGCCCGCCACGCCCGCCTTGGCGGCGGCGTAGTTGGCCTGACCGGGATTGCCGGCGCAGCCGACCACCGAGGTGATGTTGATGATGCGCCCGCTGCGCGCTTTCATCATGTTGCGCATGACCAGCCGCGAGAGGCGGAAAACCGCCGTGAGGTTGGTGTCCAGCACGGCGCTCCATTCTTCGTCCTTCATCCGCATGGTGACGTTGTCGCGGGTGATGCCGGCGTTATTGACCAGAATGCTGACGTTGCCGAAGCGCTCTTCAATGCTTGCCAGCGCCTGCTGGCAGGCGTCGGCGTCGGTGACATCCAGCGCGATGCCACCGCCCTGAATGCCGGCGTCTTTCAGCGCGGCGCTGATGGCGTCCGCGCCCGATGCGGTGGTCGCCGTGCCAATAACCGTGGCACCGGCACCGCCCAGTTCCAGCGCGATGGCGCGGCCAATGCCGCGCGAAGCGCCCGTTACCCAGGCAATCTGGTTTTCAAGGGAAAGTTTCATCGTCCAGTCTCCGTACAGGGTGCGCTTTATCCGTTCAACTGCGCCAGCGCCTCTTGCAGGCTGGCGGCGTCGGTCAGCGCCAGATGGGTCGTTTCGGCAGCGATGCGTTTGTTCATGCCCGCCAGTACCTTGCCGGGGCCGCATTCGGCAATCGTTTGCGCGCCTTGCGCCACCAGCCATTGCACCAGTTCCGTCCAGCGCACCGGCTTCCATGCCTGACGCACGAGGGCGTCCCGAATGGCTTCGGGGCGGGTTTCGACGGCAACGTCAACGTTATTGACCACGGCGATTTTCGGCGCTGCCAGCGTGATTTCCTGCAAGCGCGCCTGCAATTTTTCCGCCGCCGGTCTCATCAGTTCGCAGTGGAAGGGGGCGCTGACCGGCAGCAACACGGCACGGCGCGCGCCGCGCGCTTTGCAGGCGGCAATGGCGCGGTCGACTGCGGCTTTCGCGCCCGCAATCACAATCTGGCCGGGGGCGTTGAGGTTCGCCGCGCTGACCACTTCGCCTTGCGCGGCTTCCGTGCAGGCTTGCGCAATCGCCCCGGCATCCAGCCCCATCACGGCAGCCATCGCGCCTTCCCCGGCGGGCACGGCTTCTTGCATGGCTTGCGCACGCAGGCGCACCAGCGGCACGGCGTCCGCCAGCGTCAGCACTTCGGCGGCGACCAGCGCAGCATATTCGCCCAGACTGTGCCCCGCCACCCATTGCGGCACGCCGCCGCCCGCCGCCCGCCAGGCGCGCCAGACGGCAATGCCGGCGGTGAGCATCAGCGGTTGGGTGTTGACGGTGAGCGCCAGTTCGCTGGCGGGGCCTTCGGCGCACAGTTGCCAGAGGTCTTGACCGAGGGCGTCCGAGGCTTCGCGGAAGGTGTCGCGGATGACGGCGTTGTCGCCGTATTCCTGCATCATGCCCACCGATTGCGAACCCTGGCCGGGAAATACGAATGCAAACGCCATGTGAAATTCTCCTGTCAGAAATCGACGAGCGCCGCGCCCCAGGCGAAACCGCCACCAATGCCCTCAAACAGCAGGCGCTGACCACGGCGCACCTGTCCGGCACGCACAGCTTCATCCAGCGCCAGCGGCACCGAGGCCGCCGAGGTGTTGCCGTGGTGGGCGACAGTGGTGATGACGCGCTCCATCGGCAAACCCAGCCGTTTGGCGGTCGCCGAAATGATGCGTAAATTGGCCTGGTGCGGAATCAGCCAGTCCACCGAATCGGCACCGACACCGGCTTGCGTGAGCGCTTCCTGCGCCACTTCCGAGAGCGCCTTGACCGCAAAGCGAAACACCGCCTGCCCGTCCATGCGCAAGAATGGGTCGCCCTGCACCTGCCCGTGTGAGACCGTGCCGGGCACGCACAGCAAGCGGTTTTGCGCACCATCGGCACGCAGCACACCGGCAAGCATACCGGGCGCATCCGCCGCTTCCAGCACCACGGCACCGGCACCATCGCCAAAGAGCACGCAGGTGCCCCGGTCTTGCCAGTCAAGAATGCGCGAAAACACGTCCGCACCGATGACCAGCGCGCGCTGGTGCGAGCCGCTGCGGATGAATTTTTCTGCCGTCACCAGCGCGTACAAAAAGCCGCTGCACACCGCCTGCACGTCAAAGGCGGCACCATTGGCGTGCGCGCCGAGGCGGTCCTGAATCAGCGTGGCGGAGCTGGGGAAAATGTAATCCGGCGTGGAAGTGGCGAGCACAATCAGGTCAATGTCCGCCGCCGTGCGCCCGGCCATGTCCAGCGCACGCTGCGCAGCTTCGGTGCCCAGCGAGACGGTGCTTTGCCCGTCTTCGGCAAGATGGCGGGTGCGAATGCCGGTGCGTTCGACAATCCATTCATCCGACGTATCAATGCCGCGCGCCATCAGGTCTGCATTGCTGACCGGCTTGCCCGGCAGGGCACTGCCCGTGCCGGTGATGCGGGCGTAACGGGGCTGGGCATTCATGATTGGTTCTCCCCTTCGGCGACAGTTTGCGCCGCTGCTGGCGCCAGCGCCTGCATGTCTGCCATGCGCGCGGCGATGCGCTCGGGCAGCGAACTGGCTGCCGCTTCGGCGGCGCGGGCGATGGCTTGCTCAAAGGCAAAGGCGTCTGCCGAGCCGTGGCTTTTGAACACCACACCGCGCAAGCCCACCATCGAAGCACCGTTATAGCGGCGATGGTCGGCGCGGTTGCGAAAATTTTTCAGCACCGGCATGGCTGCCAGCGCCATCAGGCGGGTGAGCAGGCTGCGCGAAAATTCTTCGCGCAAAAACGCGCGCAACATCTGCGCCAGCCCTTCCGTGGTCTTCAGCATGACGTTGCCGACAAAGCCATCGCACACCACTACGTCCGCCTGCCCTTGATAGACGCCGTCGCCTTCCACGTTGCCGATGAAATTCAGCCCGCTCTGGCGCAGCAATTCGCTGGCCTGTTTGACGACTTCGTTGCCCTTGATGGCTTCTTCGCCAATATTGAGCAAACCCACGGACGGGCGTTCGACGTGTTCCACCGTCGCCGAGAGCATCGCGCCCATCACGGCAAATTGCAGCAGATGCTGCGGCGTGCAATCGACATTCGCGCCCAAATCCAGCACCCAGACGCGCCCTTTCACCGTCGGCATCACGGTGGCAATCGCCGGGCGGTCAATGCCCGGCAGCGTTTTCAGCACAAAACGCGAAATCGCCAGCAGCGCACCCGTATTGCCGGCAGAAACGGCGGCATTCGCCTCGCCGCTTTTCACCAGTTCCATGGCCTGACGCAGCGAAGAATCCTTTTTGCTGCGCAACGCCTGCTGCGGCGATTCATCCATCTCCACCACTTGCGAAGCGGCGTGGATGCGTACCCGTTCGCCAAATTCCGCCAACACCGGACGCGCGATGCCTTCCAGCACATCCGGCTTGCCCACCAGAATGGCGCGCGCCTGCGGGTGCGTGCGCAAAAATGCAGCGGCTGCCGGCACCGTGACCCGCGCGCCGTGATCCCCGCCCATGCAATCAATGGCTACACAGACATTCATGGAGGCAACACACCCGTGCTAACGACAAGCCCGCCCGCCTGCGACGCTGCGCGCACGGGCGGGCACAAGGCGCAAAGATTATTCGCCGCGCCCTTTCACCACTTTCTTGCCACGATAAAACCCGTTCGGGCTGACGTGGTGGCGCAGGTGCACTTCACCGCTGACCGGCTCCACCGCCAGCGGTGCCGCCGTCAGAAAATCGTGGGCGCGGTGCATACCACGCTTGGAAGGGGATTTTTTGTTTTGTTGAACAGCCATTTCAAATTCTCCAGAAAAAACCGGAATCAAGAATCAGGATTTTCGCAGCCCGGCCAGCACCGCAAACGGCGAAGTCTCGTCTGCCGCCTCGCGCATCTGCGGCGGCGTGCATTGTTCGTGACGCGCCATCAGCGGCAAGGCCAGCAAGATTTCGTCTTCTGCCAGCGCCTGCACGTCCAGCCCGCCGTCGACTTCAATCACATCGTGATCGTCGTCGAGCAATTCTTCTTGCTCTACCGGATGCCCCGCAGGCACCGGACGCAGACAAGTCTGAACCTGCAACGGCCAGGGCAGTTCCTGCAAGCAGCGCGAACATGACAAGACCAGTTCGGCAGACAGCGAAAGCGCCAATTGCGCCTGATCACGCTCATCGACACTGCCGCTTAGCACCACCTGCACTTCGCCCGTGCGCCGGGCAAGCACATCGGCCAGACGCGCCATCTGCGACAAGGCAAAAACGCCTGTCCAGACGCGGCCTTCGCGCGCAAACTGAAACACGTCAGAAATCAGCATGAGAAGGTGCGCCAAGCTGCGACATAAGAGCGGGATGATATGATTAGCGCCCCGTCCTGTCAAAGATTTCCCCCGCTTTGCGCGCCGTTTGTCGCCGCAACCATGCCTTTTTTGCCATGCCCGAAATCATTCTTGCCTCTACCTCGCCCTACCGCCGCGAATTGCTCGCGCGCCTGCGCCTGCCTTTTGACACCGCCCGCCCCGAAGTCGATGAAACCCGCCTGCCCGGTGAAGCGCCCGCCGCGCTCGCCAGCCGCCTTGCGCTCGCCAAGGCGCAAGCCATTGCCGCGCAACACCCTGCCGCCATCGTCATCGGTGCCGACCAGGTCGCCCACGTCGGCGACGAAATTTTCAGCAAGCCCGGCACGATGGAGCGCGCCTGCGCCCAACTGCGGCAAATGAGCGGGCAAACCGTGCTGTTTCAAACCGCCATCGCCGTCCTCCGCCAGCAAGACGGCAGCGTGTTGCAAGCAACCGTC
The DNA here is from genome assembly GCA_017553285.1 of Rhodocyclaceae bacterium. GTDB lineage: Bacteria > Pseudomonadota > Gammaproteobacteria > Burkholderiales > Rhodocyclaceae > JAFZMK01. The sequence continues at coordinate 358 of JAFZMK010000009.1, read as the reverse complement.
CCCACCGAAGCGCGCTTTCGCACGCTGACCGACGCCGAAATCGCCCGCTATGTAGAAACGGAACAACCGCTGGACTGCGCCGGCAGCGCCAAAGCCGAGGCACTGGGCATCAGCCTGCTGGACGCGCTCACTAGCGACGACCCCACCGCCATCATCGGCCTGCCGCTGATTCGCCTCGCGCACATGTTGCGCACGCTGGGCGTCGCACTGCCATGAGCGCCCCCGCCCCGCTGGTGCTCCTGCCCGTGGCGCTGGCCGAAGCGCCCGCCGCGCGTTTTCTGCCCGCGTTCAATATAGAGACGCTCGCCGCCATCCGCCACTTCATCGTGGAAACCCCGAAGGCCGCCCGCGCCCACTT
>JAFZMK010000059.1 GCA_017553285.1 Rhodocyclaceae bacterium | reverse complement strand
CACCGCAACCCGTCTTCTCTCTCTCGGGCCTATAGCTCAGTTGGTTAGAGCAGGCGACTCATAATCGCTTGGTCGCGGGTTCAAGTCCTGCTGGGCCCACCATCCCCACCCCGCCTTCGCGCAACCGCGCCGGAGGCGGGGTGTTTTTTCGCCGCCGTCCGTGCCGCCTCCCCCCTCAGTTGGCTACGCCGCCAGATCCCTCTGAGAAGGAGCCTGACGCAAGCCTCCCTCTTCGAGGGAGGGCGAAGAACCTCGCGGGCACGCGCGCGGGGAGGGGGGGGGGGATGATTAACAATGTACGGAATTCGCAAGCGTTATGCGTTCCGGACAGAGCACAAATCCCAGTGCGTTATAATAATAATGCAGCCATTGACATACACTTTCTTGTTCCGGACAGAGCACAAATCCCAGTGCGTTATAATGTGCGCCTGCGGCGCGTCGCCCAGATGCCCGACCAGTTCCGGACAGAGCACAAATCCCAGTGCGTTATAATTAGAGAGTTTCTTTTGAGTGAGGGTGGGAACGGTTCCGGACAGAGCACAAATCCCAGTGCGTTATAATCGAGCGCGGAACCTTCCGATACAGTGAGAGGTTCCGGACAGAGCACAAATCCCAGTGCGTTATAATCCGCCGCAGACCCGCCCTCGCGGGCGCGGAGTTCCGGACAGAGCACAAATCCCAGTGCGTTATAATTCAATCACCAGCCGCCCTTGCGTGATGACAGTTCCGGACAGAGCACAAATCCCAGTGCGTTATAATGAGCAGCGGCGCATCGAGCAGCAGCGCCGGGTTCCGGACAGAGCACAAATCCCAGTGCGTTATAATAATGTCCGGAACGGGTGTGGACGCCGACAGGTTCCGGACAGAGCACAAATCCCAGTGCGTTATAATGGGGCGGGGCAAAAACTATGTGTCATCGGTGTTCCGGACAGAGCACAAATCCCAGTGCGTTATAATTTGTCCCGGAAGTGATGGACGAACGCCGGGGTTCCGGACAGAGCACAAATCCCAGTGCGTTATAATGCGGCTATGTGCAAAAGAGCCTTGCGCAGCGTTCCGGACAGAGCACAAATCCCAGTGCGTTATAATCGGCGGTGTAGAGAATCGATTGACGCAGCGGTTCCGGACAGAGCACAAATCCCAGTGCGTTATAATCGCGGCGCAGCACGTCCGCCACGCCCGCCGGTTCCGGACAGAGCACAAATCCCAGTGCGTTATAATCTGTAGTAGGGATATCCCTACTACAGAGCCAGTTCCGGACAGAGCACAAATCCCAGTGCGTTATAATTCACGCTGCAATCCGGTGACGACCGTGCCTGTTCCGGACAGAGCACAAATCCCAGTGCGTTATAATTCCTTGGCCTGACGGTGCCCGCGAGCACAGGTTCCGGACAGAGCACAAATCCCAGTGCGTTATAATGCGACGGCGGGTTTTCGTTCAAAGCTATCAGTTCCGGACAGAGCACAAATCCCAGTGCGTTATAATAAAAGATCGTTCTTTAAGGATGTTTCGCCGAGTTCCGGACAGAGCACAAATCCCAGTGCGTTATAATCCTCATCGCGCTGGACATCTGGCCGAAACGGTTCCGGACAGAGCACAAATCCCAGTGCGTTATAATCGTTTCTGTCATAATCTCCTCGTTTATTCAGTTCCGGACAGAGCACAAATCCCAGTGCGTTATAATAACATTCATAAACGAGGAGATTTTTTATGAGTTCCGGACAGAGCACAAATCCCAGTGCGTTATAATGGCATGACAGCAACGCCGATTGTGGCAACAGTTCCGGACAGAGCACAAATCCCAGTGCGTTATAATTCGCAGGCGGGAAAAACACGCAAGCTAACGGTTCCGGACAGAGCACAAATCCCAGTGCGTTATAATCCCCGCCCTGGCCGGAATTGCCGCGCCTCAGTTCCGGACAGAGCACAAATCCCAGTGCGTTATAATCCAAACGCAAAAAGCCGTTGTTCTGCAACGGCTTTTTGCTGTTTTGGGTGCGAAAAAATCATGTTCGGAAGGGGTCAGAAGAGGGCAAACTGTTCCGGCGGCTTCCTCTCGGGCTGGCGCGCGGCTTGGTGGAAGGTGACGATGCGCTCGTACTGTTTGTCGGTAAATTGCAGCACGCTGACCTTGCCACCAGCGGGCAGTATACCTTCGACGTGCTTCAAGTAGGTCTCGTACTGGCTGTGACTGCTGCAAAAGCGCGCATAGACGCTGAGCTGGCACATCTCAAAGCCCATGTCGAGCAGCGCCTTGCGAAAATCTGCCGCCGCTTTGCGCTCCTGTTTTTCGAGCACGGGCAGGTCAAACATCACCATCATCCACATAAGCCGGTAGCCGCTGAGCATGGCGCGTTCGGGTCGGTTGGTTCAGGGCTGCGCCAGACTCAAGTCCAGCGGCAGCCCGGGCAGGGGCAGTTCCAGCTCGCGGCGCTCGCCCAGATACACCTGCGCCAGCGAGACGGCGAGCTTTTGCATGCACACCATCACGGGCGTGGCACCGGCGCTGGTGTGCATGTCGGCGTAGAGGCAGTGCACAAGGGCGCGTTTGACCTCGGGGGTAACCTGCGCCTCGCCCGCTTGCTGCAATTGCCAGACTTTCCAATCCACAATGGGGCGGAATGGCTCAATCAGGTCATCGGCCAGACGCATGGCGTTGGCGTCGTTGCTGTGATGCAAGCCGATGCTCGGGTGCAGACCGGCGGCGACGATGGCGCGCGCGGTGGCGGCGCGCGCCACGGTGTAGCCGTAGTTGAGCATGGCATTGATGTCGCCAGCGTCGCGATCGCGGCGGAAGCTGTCGCCAAACAGCAGCGTCCAGTAACGGCGTGCGCCTTGTCCTTCCATATTGCCCGCGTCGCCGCTTTTGACCTTGCGCACCAGCGCGGCGAGGGGCGCACTGGGCGCGCCCACCGCCTGCAACACTGCCGCCTGCTGTTCCAGCTTGGATTTGACGATGGCTGCCCACAGGCGCTTGTGCGTGGGCTGGCGGGCGGCGATTTGCGCTTCGATGCGCTGCGCCTGCACATGGTGGCCGTCGAGTGAAAGCAACATGCCCACGGCGTTGTGGTTGGCGGCGCAGAGCACGAAGGGCGCGCCGCGCTCGGCAAGGGCAACAAGCAGGTTGTTGGTGTAGCTGATGCCGTGCGCGTTGGCGATGACGGCGGCGATGTCGTCCAGCGGTACGCGCCCCAGTTCCTCGCGCGTGCCTTCGGTGCTGCGCACCAGCATGAAGCCGCGCAGGACGGAGAGGTGTCGCTGGTCGTCAGCGATTTCAACAATGCGGCCTATCATGGTGTGTGCGCCACTATTCCTTGAACCCCGGGTCGTTCAGTTTGCCGATGGGTGAAATACCGACGCGCCGCCCTTTTGCTTTCTGCAGCGAGCCGGCGGTTTTGAAAGTGTATTGCAAAGCATCTTCTTTGCTGGCAGCCCGGGCAGCGACATTCGCTTGTTCATGTGGTGCAAAAGCAAGCGTTCCCACACTGGAAACTTTGTAAAGCCGCATTACCGCTTCTGTTCCATTTTCCAGCGCCAACCGCAGCATATCGCCTTTCATCAGGCGCATGACCAACGGTTTGCCGCTGGCGGCGTGCGTGGCGCTCATCATTTCTGCCAGCGGCGGCACTTGGGCGTTGCTGCCGTGCTTGGCACGGAATTGAGCGGCGAGTGTGCGCGCGAGTTTGTATGCCTGGAAGGTGGAGACGATTTCCCCTTTCCACCTGCCTTTTTCGTCGCGCACAATTTCCATGCACCAGTTGCTGCCGCCTTGATAGCCTTTGTACTCCGTGCCCTGCTGGTAGTGCGCGGAGCCGTGCCACGGGCGATTGGTGGCGTGCGGCGCTTTCTGGTTGGCAATGGCAACGACGGCATCGCGCTCTTTTTCCGTGCGCTCGCGCACACCGTCTGCGCCGATTTTGCTGGTAATGGCTTTGGCACCGTGCAAGCCGTAGGAGGTTTCTTCCAGCATTTGCCCTTCATGGCTATGGTCGGGCTTGTGGCTGACCCAGATGGCGTACACGGCGCGCTGCACGCTCTGATAGTAGCCGTCCCACGGCAGCGGCATGGTTTCCACAAGGCGGTCCAGCGCCTTTTCGCGCGCGCTGGCGCTGGCGCGTGCAAAGCGCTGGAGCAGCCCTTGGTCAGTGACGCCGATGACGCAGGCATCCACCGCATGATGGCGGTGGTCGTTGCGGTTTTTCTCCCCTTCAAGGCTGAGTACATTGTTCAGCCCGAATTTGCCGCGCAGTAGCGCCGTCATTTGTCCGGGAATGACGCGCACACTTCCCCGGCAGACGGGCTGCAGATACAGCCGCGCAAGGCGCGAGAGGTAGCGTGTGTCGTTCAAGGCGCGGGCGAGAAAGTCCTGCTCGTCGCGCAGCCAGCGCTGCATGGCGCCTTCGGCAAAGCGCCAGCGTTTGCCTTGGGGCATGGCGGCGGCGCGCTGGAGCATGTCTTCGTGTTTCCAGCCTTCGCGCGCAAAGTCTTCGCGCGCTTCCCACGGCGTGCGATTGCCTTTGATGCGGTTGGCGCGGCGGATGCAGACGGTGCGGTTGTTGAGCGAGTTGTCGAGCGTTTGCGAGAAGGGCAGGATGTGCTCGACTTCCACTTCATCGCTGAGCAGCCGGGCGGCGCTGATTTGCTCGCCGCTATAAGGGCAGTGGCGGTCGAGCGCGTCTTTGGGATTCAATTCTTCCCAGAGCACCCATTTCTGGATGTCGTCGCGCGATACTGCGGTTTCGCTGATACCGAGGATTTTTGCAATATCGCTGCGGATACGCTCATTGCGCTTCTGGTTTTCTGTCTGCTGGCGCTGTGTGCGTTCTTTTTCTTCGCGGCTTTGTTTCAGCTCGCGCGCCACTTCCACGACGATTTCCGCCGGGTGTCCGTAGCGTTGTATCAGGGCATTGACGACTTTGCGCACCTGCCCCAAACCAATGTGCACGGTGGGGTTGGCGATTTTCCCCCAGCGTTTTTCTTCGCTGTCCTGCGGGTTGCCCGTGCCAAAGGCGACATGCCGGTGCAGTACGCGCCCGTAGTACGGCAGGGCACGCAGCACGCGCGTGATTTCGCCGGTTTCGCTGTTCACCATCTCCTGCACGTCGGCTGCGGCGTGGTCAAAGTCAAAGGCGTCCACGACGCTGTGGCTTTCAAAGCCGGCAGCGCGCACGGCTTCGTCATAGGTGCGCGGGCGCAGCGCGCCATCGGCGCCGGGCACGAATTCCTGCAGTTTGGGCACGATGCGCTGCAGGGCGGCGCGGCTGAGCCTGCCGTAGCCGCTTTTCAGGTGCGTGGATTCGGCGCAGATGGTGCGGGCGCGCTCTTCGTCCACGCCGGTTTTTTCACGCAGCCAGCGGCAGAGGGCGTCTTCGTTTTCTTCCACAAGCAGGCGCATGGTGATGTCGTCCTGCTCGTCAAGGGAAAAGTCGTGCCAGCGCGCGCCAAAGCATTTGTCGCCGGCAAGGAGTTTGGTGGTGGCGTTGCCGTCAAGCCCATCACGGCGCGGGCTTTCAAGGTTGAATTGCACGGAGCCGCCGAGCTTCAGCGTCTTCTTCATGCTGCTGAAGCTGACTTTGCCTTTCTTTTCAAGCAGTCCCACGAGCGTGTCGCGCTGTTCGGGGGTGAGCGGCGCCTCCTGCAAGCCGGCGTCAAGCACGCGCAGGTGGTTGATTTCCTGCAGGATGCGGAAACGCTGCGCGCTGGGCAGCGCCACGGGCGCGCGTTTTTCATCGGGCAACAGGGTGCAGCGGCCGGGGTCTACCGGACGCAGCGGGCGCTGGTGCAGCAGGGTGTCGCGCAGCGCCACACGTTTTTCTTCGGTGAACACAGCGGGGTTCAGCGCCGCCTGCTTTGCCCAGAGCGCATCAAACTCGGCGGCAATCATGGCGCGGTCGATGTAGAGGTCGTAGGACTTGTGCAGGCGCGCCTTGCCGCCCTCCTCCGACACTCTGCGCTCTTCACGGTAGCGAGCGCGCACGCTCTCCTTGCGCTGCACACGCCGCCAGAGCCATTCGCCCACGGTGCGCGCACCCTCCTGCGCCATGTCCTCGCGCAGCTTTTTGATGGCGGTTTTGAGCGCGCCCGCTTCCTTGTCGTCCGCGCCTTTGTCGGTGCGGCGGTTGCTCTGAAAGCCGCGCCGCTGGTTCAGGTGAAACAGTGCGCGGGCAAATTCGCCGGGGGAAAGCGCGGCGTCCAGCCCTTTGGCGCGCAGTTCGTACGGATTTTTCAACTCAAGCTGCTTGCGCTCGGCGGCGTCCTGCGGAAAGAAGCCGTAATCGATGAGCTGCTGCAACATGCGCGCCTTGCGGCGCAGCAGGCGGTCGCGGCGGCGGCGCATGGCACGGGCAGCACGGCGCGTGACGGCAAGCGAGGAGCCGTCTTTCGGATTGCGCCCATCGCTGAAGATGCGCACGCCAGCGCGCACGATGCCGCACGGCTGCCCGTCCTTGGCCAACCGCAGCATCGCCCAGCCCAACGAGGTGCTTCCCAAGTCCAGCGCCAAGCGCCAGCGCAGCGTTTTCTTCGGCATGTTGTTGTTCCTTTTGTGTATGTGTTGAAAGCAAGGAATGTAGCACGTCGGCGTGTGCTATACTCGCGCCATCTCATGCACTGGGATTTGTGCTCTTCCGCTAACACGCTGAAAGATGCACCAAATGGAACGCCGGCTCGCAGCCGGCGTTCGTCTTTCCTGCCGCAGAGAGGGCGCGTCAACAAAACCTGCACCGCCCGCAATGCCGCCCGTCTGCGTGCGGATCAATTAAGCACAGTTTCCTGTGCTTAACGCGAAATTTACAGAAAAACCGTTTTGTGTCAGTAAATTAAACCATGTAGTTAAGCGCGTCTTCCGTTTTTCTGGCGCTTTTGTGGCTTGCGCAGGCGGGGGGCGCTTGAATCGGGTATTGACGGCATGAATCGGGCTGGCGTGAGCGTGGGGGGGCATTCCGCCCGCCGCATGGCCGCCCAAAGGCGGGCGGGCGCCCCCTTGGGGGGCAGTGAGTGACAGACCGCGATAGCGGGCTGGCGCGAGCGTGGGGGCACAAAAAAATTCAAGCCGAGCCGAGAATGCGGCCAGAGCCGGCGTGGCGGGCGGAGCCGTCGGCGCTGTAGAGTTGCGGCTGGTCGGCGGCGGTGAGCAGTACGGAGAGCGCGGATTGGTTGGCGTGCATCTGCTCGATAATCAGCTTGCCGTTGCTTTCGTTGCGCGCGCGCGCAAGGTCGGCCATTTCCAGCACTTCTTCCCAGCGGGCGAGGGTGTCGGGCAGGTCGGCGCAGATTTCGCGCACGGATTGCGCGGTGTTGGGCTTGCCGCATTGGGCAACGAGGATGCAGCAGGCGTCGTGCTGACGCTGCAAGAGTTGGTAGACCTCGTTTTTTTCGTTGGATAGCGCCATGAGCGCATCGCGGTCGGCTGCGATGAGGATGGCTTCTTCGCGTTCCAGAACGCCCAGAAAGCGTTTCAGCAGCGTCCATTGGTTGTCGATGACAATCGTCAACCGGTTGATTGTGGTGGGCGTGATGGCGGGCGTGGCAGACATGCGGCAGGGCGGGGCTTCCTTTGCGTGATGCGCGGATTCTATCAGCTATCAGCTACGGGCGGCCCCGCCGAGCATGGTGCGAACGCTGCTGATCAGGCTGTCTGCCACTTTTTCAGCATCGACGGTGAAGCGGCCATCGCGGATGGCTTGCTTGATTTCATCGACACGGGCGCGGTCGACCTCGGGGGCGTCTTTCATGGCAGCTTCCGCAAGGTCCAGCGTGGCAGCGAAGGAGGAAAGGTCGACCTTGCTGCCTCCGCTTGCAGCGGGGCTGTCCTGCCGGGCTACGGAGGGGCGCTGCCGGGCCTCGTTGCTGGCCATGCTGCCGGGCAGCTTGGTGGTTTCGATTTTCATGATTGTCACCTTTCTTCCCTGTTGGGGTTTTACCTTATCTCGACCACTTTAACGGCACGGGGCAAACAATCTTTAGACCGTTTTCGCGGTTTTTTGCGTGCGCTTCAGGGCAGGGCGGCTTGACGCGCTTCGGCTTCGCGCTTTTTCATCATGGCGCGGGCTTGTGCGTCGCGCTTGTCGCGCTGGGCGACAAACAGCCAGCCAAGGAAGGCGGCCACCGAGACGATGGCGATGAAGATGGTGGCAAGCGCGTTGAATTTCGGGTTGACGCCTTGGCGCACGCTGCCAAAGACGACCATCGGTAGCGTCGAGGCGTTGGGGCCGGAGACGAAGCTGGCAATGACCAGGTCGTCGAGCGAGAGGGTGAAGGCCAGCAGCCAGCCGGCGGCGATGGCGGGGGCAATGAGCGGCAGGGTGATGACGAAAAACACTTTCAGCGGGCGCGCGCCCAGGTCCATCGCGGCTTCTTCCAGGGTTTTGTCAAACTCGCGCAGCCGTGCGCAGACGACGACGGTGACGTAGGCGGTGCACAGCGTGACGTGGGCAATCCAGATGGTGCTGGTGCCCCGGTTTTGCGGCCAGCCGAAGGCTTCGCCCATGGCGACGAACAGCAGCAGCAGGGAAAGACCGGTGATGACTTCGGGCATGACCAGCGGGGCGCTGTTCATGAAGGCAAAGCCGTTCATGCCGGAAAAACGCCCGAAGCGGGCGAGTACAAAGGCGCTGGCGGTGCCGAGCACGACGGCGGCGGATGCGGCGCACACGGCGATGAACAGGCTCAGACCAACGGCTTGCATGAGCATGTCGTCGCGGAATAGTTCGGTGTACCAGCGCACCGACCAGCCGCCCCAGACGGTGACCAGCCGCGAGTCGTTGAACGAGTACACGACCAGAATGACCATGGGCAGGTAGAGAAAGGCGAAACTGCCCGCGAGCACGCTCAGGCGCAGCCAGGACAGCTTTTTGATGTGCATCCGTTTCATTTTTTCTCGCCCTTCAGTTCTTCGTTCTGGCTGCGCTGGAAGAGCAGCATCGGCAGCACGAGCAGCAGCAGCATGGTGGTGGCTACGGCAGAGGCCAGCGGCCAGTCGCGGTTGTTGAAAAACTCTTGCCAGAGCACGCGGCCAATGAGCAGGTTGTCGGGGCCGCCGAGCAGTTCGGGAATCATGAATTCGCCCACGGCGGGAATGAAGACGAGCATGGAACCGGCGATGATGCCGCTTTTGGTCAGCGGCAGCACCACCGAGGTGATGACCTTGAGCGGGCGTGCGCCCAAGTCGGCAGCGGCTTCAATCAGGGTGTGGTCGAGTTTCATGATGGCGCTGTAGAGCGGCAGCACCATGAAGGGCAGGTAGTTATAGACGATGCCGATATAGACGGCGGTGTTGGTGTGCAGCAGTTCCAGCGGTTCGCTGATTAGCCCCAGCGCGAGCAGTACGTCGTTGAAGGGGCCGTTGGTGTTGAGGATGTTCATCCAGGCGTAGATGCGCAGCAGCGAGGAAGTCCACGAGGGCAGCACGACGAGCATCAGCAGGATGTTGCGCAGCTTCGGGTCGGAGTGGGCGATGACCCATGCCAGCGGATAGCCGATTGCCAGACAGATGAGGGTGGAGAACGCCGCCATCTCCAGCGATTGCAGGTAGGAGTTGAGATAGAGGCTGTCGCGAAAGAGGGCAAGATAGTTGTCGAAGTTGAGGACAATCTGCACCGTGGAGCCTTCGTGCAAAAACATGTCCGAATACGGCGGCATCGCCAGTTCGGGCGACGAGAGGCTGATTTTGAAGACAATCAGGAACGGCACCAGAAAGAACAGCAGCAGCCAGACGTAGGGCACGGCCAGCACCAGCCAGCGCCCCTGTTTGTGCAGCAGTTTGGAAAACATGACGATTTGCCCTCCGGTCTCTCGCAACAGTGTCGGGTCAGTTCAGCAGCACGGCGCAACTGTCCGCATCCCAGCCCAGATGGACGGTGTCGCCCCAGGTGGGGGCACCGCTGCGCGAGCGGGTGGTGTTGGGCAGCGTGGCGAGCACGATTTTTCCCGAATGTACTTCGACGTGATAGATGGAAACGTCGCCCAGATAGGCGATTTCGGTGACTACGCCGGTCACCGAGTTGATGCGTTCGGCAGGTGGTGGTTCGGGCGTGAGGTGCAGTTTTTCGGGGCGGATGGCGATGGTCACCGGCAGCCCTTCGGCCAGCGGCAGGCTGCCTTCAACCTGAATCGGACTGGAAAGCTCGGGGCAGTGAATGGTGGTGTAATCGCCATGCAGCGTCTGCACTTCGCCGGGGAAGAAATTGACCAGCCCGATGAAGCGGGCGCTGAAGGTGCAGTTTGGATATTCGTAGACATCCAGCGGTTCGCCCACCTGCACGAGGCGCCCCCGGTTCATGATGGCGATGCGCCCGGCCATGGTCATGGCTTCTTCCTGGTCGTGGGTGACCATGACGCAGGTCACGCCCACCTGTTCAATGATGTTGACCAGTTCCAGTTGCATTTCGGCGCGCAGTTTTTTGTCCAGCGCGCCCATCGGTTCATCGAGCAGCAGCAGCTTCGGGCGCTTGGCCAGACTGCGGGCAAGGGCGACGCGCTGGCGCTGACCGCCAGAGAGTTGGTGCGGCTGGCGCGCGGCGTATTCGGACATTTGCACCAGTTCCAGCATTTTTTCGACGCGCTCGGCAATTTCGGCCTTGGGCAGTTTGTCCTGCTTGAGGCCGAAGGCGATGTTGTCGGCGACACTCATGTGCGGAAAGAGCGCGTAAGACTGGAACATCATGTTGATCGGGCGCTCGAACGGCGGCACGTCGGCAATGTCGACGCCGTCGAGCAAAATGGCACCGCTGCTGGGCTGTTCAAAACCGGCCAGCATCCGCAGCAGCGTGGATTTGCCACTGCCCGAAGCGCCCAGCAGGGCGAAGATTTCGCCGCGATGGATGGTGAGCGAGACATCATCGACGGCAGGGTGACCGTCAAACTTTTTGGTGATGTTGCGGATTTCCAGAAAGGCGTCGCCTTTGGCGGGCGCGTCGGCGTTCTGTGTGGGGGCGGGAGCCGCTTGGGTATTCATGTGCTCAGCTCACTTCGTCTGACAAGTCAGTCCAGCAGGGGGAGAAAGAAAAATCCCCGCAGCGCAATGGTGCGGGGACGGTTCTGGAATGGGTACGCGCTTTGCGCTTCGCGTCAGCGCCCGGAGCGCACCCGCGTCCAGGAGCGGGTGACCACGCGGCTGGTTTTCTGGTCCAGCGGCTTGAGCACGAAGAGCTTGGCGGCCACTTCCGGCGGCGGGAAGATGCCTTCGTGGTTGCGCACTTCGGGCTTGATCAGCGGCCAGGAATCAGCCACGGCGTTGGCGTAGGAGACGGCATCCGAGTTGGCGGCCATCACTTTCGGCTCCAGCAGGTAGTTGATCAGCTTGTGCGCGGCATCCGCATGTTTGGCGTCTTTCGGGATGGTCATGATGTCCAGCCACATCAGCGCGCCTTCTTTCGGGATGGTGTAGCCCACGTTGACGTTGTTTTTGGCTTCTTGCGCGCGGTCACGCGCTTGCAGGATGTCGCCCGACCAGGCAATCGCCAGACAGATGTCGCCATTGGCCAGATCGGTGATGAACTTGGAAGAGTGGAAATAGCGGATGAAGGGGCGAATCTTCATCATCGTATCGGTGGCAACGCCCGAAAAATCTTCCGCCGTGGCCTTGTTCGGGTCTTTGCCGAGGTAGTTGAGCACGGTGGCGTAGATTTCGGTGGGGTTGTCCAGCACGGCGATGCCGCAGCTTTCCAGTTTTTTCATGTTTTCGGGGTTGAAGACGAATTCCCAGGAATCAATCTTGACATCCTTGCCGAAAATTTCCTGCATCTTGTCGATGTTGTAGCCGATGCCTGTGGTGCCCCACATGTAAGGCACGCCATAGCGGTTTTCCGGGTCGAACTCCGCCAGCCGTTCCATGATGACCGGGTCGAGCTTGGCGAGGTTCGGAATCTTGGATTTATCCAGTTCCATGAATGCGCCGGCCTTGATTTGGCGCGCCATGAAATCCGAGCCGGGGACGACCACGTCATAGCCCGTGCTGCCCGCCAGCAGTTTGGTTTCCAGCAGCTCGTTGGTATCGAACACGTCATAGACCACCTTGATGCCGGTCTGCTTGGTGAAATTGGGCAGGGTATCGTCAGCGATATAGTTCGCCCAGTTGTAGAAATTGACCTGTTCATCCGCAGCAGAAGCGGCCAGCGGCAGGGCGGCGGCGACGGCGGTGAGGGCAAGGCGGGAAAGGCGTCCGAAAGCGTGCATGGCGGGAATCTCCGTAGCGCGTGGGGTGGAAGGAAAATGCATCGTCAGAATGGAAGCGGGCGCAACTTTCGCACAGCACCGCCCCCCGTACAAGAGCAAGGGGCAAAAAAATGCCCCTCATGGGTAGAAAAATTCCATATAACCGGATTTTTCGTGTTTATGGATTGGATAACGCAATGTTTTGTATTGCAAAATACCGCGCGCGCAGTGTTGCACAAGACGCAATGGAGCGCCGCGCACGGCTGCCGAAAACGGGCGACGACGGCGCGCCGCCCGCGCTGCGCGGGTTATTCCATGCTCGCGCGGATGATGGCTTCCACATCGGCGGCGCTGAGTTGTTTGTAGCCGCCGGGCAGCATGACGGTGTTGTTCACGATGCCGGGGAGCATGTCCTCGGTCACGCCGAGTTCGCGGCTGTTCATCGCCACGCCGATTTCGCGCATCCAGGCTGCCATGCGCGCCAGCCCCTCAGAGGCAATCTGTTCGTCGGTTTTGCCCTCCGCTGGCACGTCCCACACGTTGACGGCGTAGCGGCGGAACTTCGCCTGCCCGTGCGGCATGACGTGGCGGTAATAGGGAATGGACACCGCTGAGAGCGTCATGCCGTGCGTGGCGTTGGTGGCGCCGCCAATCGCCTGCCCAATCATGTGCACCATCCAGTCCGTGCTTTTGCCTTTGGCCACCAGCGTATTGAGCGCCCAGGTCGCCGTCCACATGATGTTGCTGCGCGCTTCATAATCCTTTGGGTTTTTCACGGCAATGCGGCTGCTGTGAATGAGCGAGCGCAGCAGCCCTTCCATGATGTAATCCGAAGTGTTGTCGTCGGCGCCGGAGAAATACTGCTCCAGAATATGCGACATGATGTCAAAAAAGCCCGCCACCATCTGCTTGTGCGGCAGCGTGTAGGTGAACTCCGGATTCAGAATGGAAAAATGCGGGAACAGCGCCGCCCCGAACACCTTGCCGATTTTCTGTTTCGTCGCCGTGTTGGTAATCACGGCGCCGCCATTCATCTCCGAGCCTGTGCCCACCATCGTCAGCACGCAGCCCACGGGGATGGTTTTTTCCGTCGGCTCCTCGTGGCGCAGGAAAAACCGCTCCCACGGGTCGCCCTCGCACCACGCCGCCGCCGACACCGCCTTGGAATAGTCGCAGCACGAGCCGCCGCCCACGGAGAGGATGAGGTCGGCGTTGCACGCGCGCGCACGCCCGGCGCCCTCGCGCAGCTTGTCCAGCGTGGGGTTGGGCATCACGCCCGCATCCTCCGCCACCGTCTTGCCGGCGGCGTCCAGCATGGCGCGCACCGCGTCATAAATGCCGTTTTGCTTGATGGAGCCGCCGCCGTACACCAGCAGCACGTTTTTGCCATAGCGCGCCAGCTCCTGCGGCAGTTGCTGCATCGCGTCCGCGCCGAAATGCAGGCGCGTGGGGTTGTGGTAGCTGAAATTGCCGAGCATGGGATGTCTCCTGTCCGTGGGTTGAAACGCAAGAAAATCAGTAATGGCACTGTACACCACTGAGCGGGTGCCGTGACGCAGCGCAGCAGCAATCATGCTGCGCCTGCGCAAGGAGGGGAATGAAACCGTGACAAGCTGTCACGGTTTGAAGATGGCCGCCGCTGACGGCAAGGGGGCGAGCAATTATTGGGTCAAGCTGAAGCAGCGTCTGAAAGAGGGGGCGCAAGTCAACTGCTGACAAATTGTCAGCAGTTGAGGATGACCGCCGCCGACGGCAAGATGCGCATCACTGCGCGGGCGCAGTGATGCGCCCGCGCAGCTTCGCAAGGTGTCAGGCAAGGTATTTGCGGAAAAACTCTTCCATTTTTGCGAAGGGGATGATGTCCGTGCGGTCATACAGGTCGGTATGCACAGCGCCCGGGATAATCATCAGTTCCTTATTGGCGCCTTTGAGTTTTTTGAAGGCGTCGCGGCTGAAATAGACCGAATGCGCTTTTTCACCGTGAATGAGCAGCGCGGCGCTTTCAATTTCGTCGCTGTAATGCAGCAGCGGCGCATTGAGCAGGGAAAGTCCGGCGGTTACATTCCAGCCCTCGTTGGAATTGAGTGAGCGGGGATGGTATCCGCGCGGCGTCTTATAATACGCATGGTAATCCTTGACGAAAAACGGCGCATCTGCTGGCAGCGGGTCCACCACACCGCCTGCGCGTTTGTAGCTGCCGTTTTTGTTGTGAACGAGTGAGATATTTGATAGGGATGTCTGCGATATTTTGGGATATTGTGCGATGAAACGGGACGAGTGTTTGTGACGGCGTTACACTGGGTGAAACGGTTTTAGGGTGCCCCGCTGGTGCGGGGCGGGTGTTGT
>JAFZMK010000325.1 GCA_017553285.1 Rhodocyclaceae bacterium | reverse complement strand
CCGTCGGTATTGTCGGCGAAAATGCTGCCATCTTCGCGAAACAGCAGCGTATTGGCCGCGCCCGCAGCCTGCGCGCGCGGCGAGCATTCGTCTGCCAGCGCGCAGGCTTCCAGCTTGAAGGGCACGGTGACATTCATACCGCGCCCGCCGGCGGCCTGAAAGGCGCGCACCGCCTGCGCAAAGCCGTCCAGCGGCGCGGCTATTGCTTCGTAATGCAGATGCTGACCGGTTTGGCGGGCAAATTCAGCGTGGATAAAGGGCGAACGGCTGTGCGCGATGGGCTGGCCGATGACGGCGTAGCGTGCGGGCGCGAGCGTGGCGTCATTGCAGCGCTTCATTGGTGACCAGTTCGTTGTCTTTGGTGAAATGCAGCGTGCGGGAAATCACCACGCCGTCGCAGCGGCATTCGCGGCGCTCTTCATCGGTGAGCGCGGCAAAGGGCGCGGCCTTGCGGATAATCTGTATCGCAGCAAAATCCATGTCTTTTACCAGCTCCTGGTCCTGCTTCGGATTGCCCGTTTTTTTGTCCGGCATGATGTTGCTTGGCTTGATTTCCTTCACCGTGCCATCGCCGTTAATCCACACCGTAATGACCAGTTTGCCGTAGAGCTTGCCGCGCCGCCCGACGGGGAAATTCAGCGTGCCGACGCGCTCGACCTTCTGCCGCCACTGGTCAATGTAGAGCGCCGTGGCGCTGCCTTTTGTGCGCGAACCGATGAATTCGTATTTGGGCCGTTTTTCGTAGGCATTCATTTTGCGGCTGATCTCGGCACGCAACTCCGCAGCGGTTGCCACGCTATCGACCTCGTCCTGCCCGGAACGCTGCGCAGGCGCAGGCGTGGATTGCGCTTCCTGTTTGGCTTCCTTGACCGGCTCGGCGCGCTTTTCGCCGTCGCTGTTGGCGGCGGTCAGCACCTTGGTGGGGGCGCTTACCGTGGCGGTTTCGGGCCTGCGGCGCACGGCGTCAGACAGCGCATCGCCATCGCGCTGCACGGTGGAAGGCAGTGGTGTGGTGGCGCGGGCGTCTTTTTCCTGATCGCCACCGCCGTCCAGGTTGTGCTGCGCAATCAAGCTGGCATCTTTCGGCGTGTTTTTGGAACGCGCATTGACCAGCACCACTTCCAGCGAATTGATGGGCGGCGCAGCGTTTTTGCCTTTCTCGAACTCAAAGTGCGTGCTCATCACCACGGCGTGAAACGCCAGCGACATCGGAATGGCAACCGATAGCGCGCCGCGCGTGAGTTTTTCCCACGGCGGCGAGAGCAGGCGCGGCTCGGGCAAGCCGGGCATGGGCGGAACGAAGAAGACCTTGTACGTCGGAATCATGGCAAAAGCGCCGCAAAAAAATACGGCGCGCGGGCGGTGTGCGATCGCGCGCTCGTGCGGGTATGCGGCGCGCATTGTACCGCCGCGCGTCGCTGTTGCCCGTTTTCCACAGGTTTTTCCACAGCCTGCGCGTGTGCCGGGTGTGTCATCGCCGTCGCCTGCTTTGCCATCACGACGCGCCTTCGGCTTCGCTCAGCGTGCGCAAATAGCGCAGCGGCAATTCGACGTTGAACAAATCCGCCTCGCCCACCGCCAGTTGCACGCGCGCGCCCGCCAGCACGGGCGGCAAATCGGGCACGCGGGCGACGAACGGCATCCCGTCCAGCCGCACGGTGTTTTCACGCAGCACCAGCGCGCCCGTCTCACGCACCTGCGCTTGACGCAGCCAGCGCAAACACCAGTAGCGTTCCATCTGGCGCTGGAATTCGTTGTAGCTGGCGTAAGTCACTTCAAAATCGCGCATCGCGGCGAGCAAATCGGCGCTGCGCGCGGCAAACGGCGCGGCT
>JAFZMK010000324.1 GCA_017553285.1 Rhodocyclaceae bacterium | reverse complement strand
CCACATCGAGCGCGAAAGTCTGGACCTCTCCGCCCTGCGCACGCTGGTGCTGGATGAAGCCGACGAAATGCTGCGCATGGGCTTTATTGACGACGTGCAATGGATTCTCGAACACACGCCCGACCTGCGCCAGACGGTGCTGTTTTCGGCCACCATGCCGGACGCCATCCGCCGCGTCGCCCTGCAACACCAGCAAGAACCGCTGGAAATCCGCATCGAAGCGCCCACCGCCACGGTTTCCACCATCCGCCAGCGTTTCTGCCAGATTAACAACGCCCACAAGCTCGACGCGCTCACCCGCATTCTGGAGACCGAAGAAAATTTCGACGCCGCCATCGTCTTCGTGCGCACCAAAACCGCCACGGTAGACCTAGCGGGCAAACTCGAAGCGCGCGGCCACAGCGTCGGCGCCCTCAATGGCGACATGACCCAACAACTGCGCGAGCGCGTCATCGAACAGCTTAAAAATGGCGACATCGACGTCGTCGTCGCCACCGATGTCGCCGCCCGTGGTCTGGATGTCGCGCGCATCTCGCACGTCATCAACTACGACATTCCCTACGACACCGAAGCCTACGTGCACCGCATTGGCCGCACCGGGCGCGCAGGGCGCGAAGGCGAAGCCATCCTGTTCATCACCGCCCGCGAACAGCGGATGCTGCGCGTCATCGAACGCGCCACCGGGCAAAAAATGGAAGCCCTGCCGCTGCCCAGCCCGCAAGCCGTAGCCGACCGGCGCATCTCCCAGTTCTGCCAGCATGTGCAAGAAACACTCGCCTCGGAAGACCTCGATTTCTTCCTCGAAGTCGTCACCACGCTGGAACAAAACACCGACGCCGACCTCTACGAAGTCGCCGCCGCGCTGGCCTTCCTCGCCCAGCGCGAGCGCCCGCTGCGCTATGAATCGCAGGCTTCCGACATGCCGCCGCCGGCGCGCACCCCGCGCCGATACCCGCGCGAGAGTTTCCCGCGCGACGGCTTTGCGCGTGAAGAGCGAGCGCCGCGCCGCGAACGTCCGCCGCGCCCGCGCACGGAAGAGTTGTACGACTTTGACGAAAACGTCCCCTTCGTGCGCTATCGCATCGAAGTCGGCCACAACCACCGCATTCGCCCCAAAGACATCGTTGGTGCCATTGCCAACGAAACCGGCATCGGCTCGCGCTATATCGGTCAGATCAACCTCTACGAAGACTATTCCACCGTCGAACTGCCGCCCGACCTGCCGCCCGAAGCGCTGCAAATTCTCGCCACGCAAACGCGCATCCGCCAGCAGCCCATCCAGTTGCGCCGTCTGGGCGACGACGAATTTGTCCCCCCGCCGCGCCGCTTCGGCAAACCGCGCCGCCGCCGCGACCGCGACCACGACCACGAGCACGAATAAATCCCCCGCGCCGGGATGGTGAAACTGGTAAACACAGCGGACTTAAAATCCGCCGGCATAACAGCCTTACGGGTTCAAGTCCCGTTCCCGGCACCATACAACTGCCCCCACGCGCGCGCCAGCCGCGCTACGCGCGTCTGTCACTTGCTGCCCCCCGAGGGGGTCGCGCCCGCCTTAGGGCGGCCTTGCGGCGGGCGGGGGGTATTTTTTCAGCGTCGCTCCCACGTCTCAGCTAAAGCGGCTTCCGACTCCGGCGGCCAAAGCGATGCTTTGCCTTTCCGCCTCCGTCCCCCCAAGGGGGGCTGCGCCCTTCACGTCGCCGCATCCGCCGTCACCGTCGCACGTTATAGACACGCCCCCGCCGCCGCCACCAATGCGGACGTTCCTGCGCGCCCTCTACGCTTTTCTTGCTGCACTGCGGCATCGGTGCGAAAATGCCCGCTTTTTCTGCCCCGATGACGGCAGGCGTCTGCCGTTTTTCCGCCATGCTTTTGATGCTTGATAACTACGACAGCTTCACCTACACCCTCGTGCAGTATTTCGGCGAGTTGGGCGAAGCGGTGCGCGTGGTGCGCAATGATGAAATGACGGTGGCGCAACTGGCCGCCCTCAATCCTGCGCGGGTGGTAATTTCGCCCGGGCCGTGTTCGCCTGCCGAAGCGGGTGTATCGGTGGCGGCGATTACGCATTTTGCGGGCAAGGTGCCGGTGCTGGGCGTGTGTTTGGGGCATCAGTCCATCGGGGCGGCGTTTGGTGGGCGGGTGGTTCATGCCAAAACGCAGATGCACGGCAAGGTCTCGCCGGTGCGCCACGATGGGCGCGGGGTGTTCCGCAATCTGCCCGACCCGCTGGCTTGCACGCGCTACCATTCGCTGGCCATTGAGCGCGAGAGCTTGCCGGAGTGTCTGGAAGTTTCCGCCTGGACGGAAGACGGCGAAATCATGGGCGTGCGCCACCGTTCGCTGGCCGTGGAAGGCATCCAGTTTCACCCGGAATCGTTCGCCAGCGAACACGGCCACGCACTGCTGCAAAACTTTCTTTCCCAACCCTGACCAACCGGATTTTTACCATGCCAATCACCGCACAAGAGGCGTTGCAACGCACCATCGAACACCGCGAAATTTTCCACGATGAAATGCTGGATTTGATGCGCCAGATTCTTTCCGGCGAAATCTCGCCAGTGATGACCGCTGCCATCCTCACCGGCTTGCGGGTGAAAAAGGAAACCATCGGGGAAATTACGGCGGCGGCGCAAATTTTGCGCGAGATGGCTGTGCGCGTGCCCACGCCGCCGGATGCAAACCTGCTGGACATCGTGGGCACCGGCGGCGATGGTGCGCAGACCTTCAACATTTCCAGCACCTGCGCCTTTGTTTGCGCGGCGGCGGGCGCGAAAGTCGCCAAGCACGGCGGGCGCAGTGTCTCGTCCAGTTCCGGCGCGGCAGACGTGCTGGAAGCACTGGGCGTGAATCTGGCGCTGTCGCCGGAACAAATCGCGCAGTGCATTCATGAGACCGGCATCGGCTTCATGTTCGCGCCCAGTCACCATGGGGCGATGAAGGCGGTGGCACCGATTCGCCGCGAAATGGGCGTGCGCACGCTGTTCAACATTCTCGGCCCGCTGCTCAACCCGGCAGGCGCGCCCAATACGCTGATGGGCGTGTTTCACCCGGATCTGGTCGGCATTCAGGCGCGCGTGATGCAGCGCCTCGGCGCGCAGCATGTGCTGGTGGTCTACGGCATGGATGGGCTGGACGAAATCAGTCTGGGCGCCAGCACGCTGGTGGGCGAACTCAAGGATGGCGAGGTGCGCGAATACAGCATTCACCCGGAAGACTTCGGGCTGGCGATGTCCGCCACGCGCAATCTGCGGGCAGCCAACGCGGAAGAATCGAAAGCGATGCTGCTCGCCGTGCTGGAAAACCAGCCGGGCGCGGCGCGCGACGTGGTGCTGCTCAACGCCGGCGCGGCGCTCTATACCGCCAATGTCGCCACGTCCATCGCCGAGGGCGTGCAAAAGGCGCGCGAGGCCATCGCGTCGGGCGCGGCGCGCGCACGGCTGGACGACTTCGTGCGTCTGACGCAGTCGTTTCGCGCTGCATGAGCACCGCCGTGGCTGACATTCTGCACACCATCGCGGCGCGCAAGCGCGAGGAAAT
>JAFZMK010000058.1 GCA_017553285.1 Rhodocyclaceae bacterium | reverse complement strand
GCGCGTGCGCCCTTCGCGGGCGATGTGCACGATGAGATGCACCGCCGAGCCAATCAGCGGTTCAATCGGGTGCGGGGATTCGGGGTGCATGGAGATGAGCATCGCCAGCCTGTCCAGCGCGGCCATGGCGTTGTTGGCGTGTAGCGTGGCAACGCCACCCTCGTGGCCGGTGTTCCAGGCCATGAGCAGATCGAGTGCCTCGGGGCCGCGTACCTCGCCGACCAGAATGCGGTCAGGCCGCATCCGCAGCGTGGTGCGCAGCAAATGGGTCATGCTGACCTCGTTGGAGGTGTGATACTGGACATAGTTGGTAGCGGCACACTGGATTTCGCCGGTGTCCTCGATGATGACCAGCCGTTCGTCCGGCTTCTGGCGGACGATTTCGTCGATGACGGCGTTGGTGAGCGTGGTTTTGCCGGAGCCGGTGCCGCCGATGACGAGGATGTTGCGATGCGCGCGCACCGCGTCCACCAGCGTATCGCGCTGCTGCGCGGTCATGATCCCGCCATCGACGTACTGGTCAAGCGTGAAAACGGTACTGGCGTGTTTGCGGATGGCAAACACGGGCGCACGCACCACGGGCGGCAACTGCCCCGCGAAGCGCGAACCGTCCAGCGGAAACTCGCCTTCGAGCAACGGTGTTGCCCAAGTGATTTCCTTACCGTGGTAGCCCGCCACGGTCTCAATAATGGCGCGCCCTTGCGCCGGACGCAGTGACCCCACACAACACATCGGCTCGCCCAGACGTTCCAGCCAAAGCTGCCCGTCCTCGTTGAGCAAGATCTCCACCGTCCTGGCGTCTGCCAGATGCGCAAGCAACTCCGCGCCCATATCGCGCTGGAGCTTGATCTTCGCCCGATCACGGACGGAGGGGGTGGTTTGGTCAGTGGTGGTCATCCTGCACTATGCTACAACATAATGCAGAGATTCTATATAAAGGATTTGTGCGTGTAAACTTGTAAACGCGCGTTATCGAACACCCAACATTTGCTGGCGAACATCCTCAGCCCAAGCGCGGGCGGTGGCCGCTTGCGATTTCGTCAAGACGAGCGACACCCGCTCAAAGCCATCGGGTAGCTTGTGTCCGGTATAGACTGCCATGTCGTTTGGTTCCAGCAGGACGGGTAGCGGTATCTCCAGTGCCTGGGCGACGGCTTCCATCACGCGAAGAGATGGATTCGCCTTGCCTGTGGTCATGGCAGACAGGAACGAGTGCGAAATGCCGGATTTTTCGGACAGTTCCTTTTTGCTCATGCGTTGAGCGATTAGCGCAGCCATGACGTTTGTCAGGAAAATGTTGCTATACATGGTGTTCCTCTTTTGCTGCGCCATACACGGCGGGCTGCGTGTTGCGAATCAGGCGCAGTTTGCGGGGCGAATCTGTCAGTGCTGCGGGTAGCAGCACACCGCCGTCGCCACGTTCATACCACTGTTCTTGCAGGGAGTCTTCGCCTTCCTGTTTGGCTACACCAAGGCGCACAAATGAATCGCGGCGGACAATGCCGAGCCGGACGGATTCCTGCGCCGTCATGCTGGTCAGGTGGGCGCGCCAATGCGCGGCACCGTGCAGTGGTGATTCGGGGCATGTGTGCAGATACAGGATGGATGCACCGGTGTCGACGGAGATGCGCTGCAAAAAGGCTAACTGTAGTTCCGGGTCGTCTTGGTTGTTTTCGTCCAGAAACGTGAGCAGTCGGCTCGTTGTGTCCAGCACGATTAGTTGCGCACCCTGAGACTGTTTGATGGCTTCCCATATTTTGGCGCGGGAACCCGTGACGGGTTCCAGTGTCAGGTTTTCGGCGACGGATTGGCGCGCTTCAGGCGTGAGATGTTTGCCGATGGCGTGGATGCGGTGGATGAGTACAGGTTCCGGATCGGAGGTCGCCAGATACACCACGCGCCCCGTGTGTTGCGGTTTCAGACCGAGGATGTCGCCGCCAGCAACGGCCATTGCTGCTTCCAGCGCCCAGAAACTCTTGCCTGCGCCGCTAGGGGCGATGAGCGCACCGATCTCGCCTGCCAGAAACCCCTGCCAGAGAAATTCCGGTTTGGGCGGTTCGCAAGAAAAGGCAGATGCCAGAGAGATGCTGTGCATGGACTGCCCGCTCATTGCAATTTTTCGTGCAGCAGGCTGAGGATGCGGCGTGCGGTCTCGGAGGATTCGGGCTGGTTCTGGGCGTTGAGGATGCGCACGATGGTGCGGGCGCTGTCGCCGCCGTCGCTTTTGAGTTGCACGCGAAATTCGCTGTTGATGGG